>CAMATE010000087.1 GCA_945861075.1 Akkermansia muciniphila | reverse complement strand
GCGAACGTGGAGTGGTTCACGGTCAACGCCGACGGTACTCGCGCGCTGGTCAACGGCACGCAAGCCGGAGCTCTGCGCTCCTTCCGCCGCCGCACCGTCGCCGAGCCGGGTGGTGGTTCCACGACTCCGCTGGCTTTCTCCAGCATCGTGCGCAACGCCAATGGCTCGATCACGCTGACCTGGACCGGTGGTGGCACCCTCCAGTCCAGTGCCTCGATCAATGGTCCTTGGACCGATGTTGCTGGGGCTACCAGCCCCTTGACGCTGACCCCGGATCAGGCGTCTCAGTTTGCCCGCCTGCGCCGCTAAACGGCCCGGTGTGAATCATCACGGAGGGGTCCATGGGTTCTCCATGGGCCCCTCTTTGTTCTTGTTGGAAACCTCAGATGCACCCCAAAGAATTCCCAACCATGCATGCGAAATCTCAATTTCCGATGATTGTGATTTGGTTGTGGATTCATGGGGCCGTTGCTACTTCGGGAGTGTTGGCGGGTGATCGGTTAGTCGACTGGATTTGGCCCATGGTTCAGCCCCCCTCGTCGTTGCTGGCGACTAACTTGCCCCAGGCCGAACGGACCCGCGGTTATGTGGGATCGGCCCAGTGCAGTGCCTGTCATGCCGAGGAGCACTCCGCTTGGCATCGGTCTTATCACCGGACCATGACCCAGCCTGCCATGGCCGAAACGGTGTTAGGGCGCTTTGAGGGCCAGTCGATTGATGTCGGAGGTCTCACCTACCGAGTGTTTCGTGAGGAGGGTGGCTATTGGGCCGAGATGCCGGATCCCGATCTGATGATGCAAGCCGAGTCTTCGAAGAAGCCCGTGGACCGGCGGAAGATCCCCAGGGTGCGTCGACCCGTCGTCATGACCACGGGCTCCCACCACTACCAGACTTATTGGGTAGCCAGCCAGCGGGTGCCAGGTTTGCTCCAGACCTTGCCGCTGGTTTATTTGATTTCTGACCAACGCTGGATGCCTCGCGACGAGGCTTTCTTGCGAGGGCCCGAGGACCGGCAACGGCTCATCATCCAGTGGAATCATCAGTGCATTCGCTGTCATAGCACTGCGGGGAATCCGGGGCTGGATGAATCCAGCGGTCTCCTCAAAACAAAAGTCGGGGAGTTGGGGATTTCATGCGAGGCCTGCCACGGGCCTGGTGAGAGTCATGTGAATGAGCGGCGGACCCTGCAATTGGAACCTGCTCGGAATGGCCCGCCTGCCTATGACCTGGTCAATCCGTCCAAGCTCGATCACCGGAGATCCAGTGAGGTGTGCGGTCAATGCCACGGCGCGTACATCCTGCGCCCAGAGCAGTCCATGCGATTTGCCACCAATGGATCGGCTTATCGTCCCGGCGATCGCCTTTTCCAGACGCGGTATGAGGTGAGGCATCCGCGGGTCGATCCGAAGCCCGAACGCGTTGCAGACTACCGGCGCAATCCCGGTTTCTTTCGTGAGCAATGGTGGGATGACGGAACCATTCTGGCCGGAGGTCGTGAGTTCAATGGATTGTCCGTATCCAAATGCTTCACGCGGGGCACTCTGGGCTGCACCACGTGTCACACCATGCACGGATCGGATCCCGACGACCAATTGAAGCCGACCGGGGCGACCCCTCAGTCCTGCATCACTTGTCACACCGAACCTCGGTTTACGGAGCGGATTTCTGAACATACCCATCACCTCAAGGAATCCGAGGGTTCCAACTGTCTCAACTGCCACATGCCTCACACGACTTATGCGTTGTTCAAGGCCATCCGCTCCCACCAGATCGAATCCCCGAGCAATGAACGGTTGTCTCGTTATGGGACACCCAATGCGTGCAACCTCTGTCACTTGGACCAGACACTCGCTTGGACTCGCGACAAGCTGTTTGTTCAATATGGGCAGAAGCGGTACCCATTGACCGCCGAGCAGGAACGTATCTCGGCCGGTGCTCTCTGGATGCTGCAAGGCAATGCGGCCCAGAGGGTGATTGCTGCGTGGCATAGCGGCTGGAAACCCGCCTTGCAAACATCCGGAACCAATTGGATGACCCCCATCCAGGCGCAATTGCTCTCCGATGATTACGCAGTCATTCGTCGCGTGGTTTCCGGGGCGCTTTCCACCAATCCGGACTTCGATGCGGCGGCTTATGATTTCATGGCCTCGACCGAGAAATTGCGGGGCAGCAGCCAACAGGTGCTTCAAAGATGGTTGGAGAGCAAGCAACCCAAGCAGCGGACGGGTCCAGCCGTTTTGATCGGATCCGACGGGACGTGGAACAACGCGGAGTTGGAGTCATTGCTGGGCAAACGCGACCAGCGCTCCATCACCATCCAAGAGTGATCAGTTCGGGTTGTCGAGCGGGTCCAGTGTCCAGATGACGCGGGTTTGCGGCACGAAGGCCTTGCCGAGATTCGGGCTGCCGGCTGCCGTGTCGATGACCTGATTACCGCGGAGGTTTTCGGCGTGTCCGTCGGCGAAGACTAAGTTCCCACTACCCGAGTGCCGGGCCGAGAACCGATTGGCAAAGGCGTGCGGCTGCCCGTTGTAGGCCGATTGATTGGGGTGGAACTTGAGTTCGTCGGGCATGCCCGCCTCGGTGAAGACCACCGTCTGAGACGTCATTTGAATCGCGGACAGCTTGGAGGGTTCCCCATTGCGGATGAGTTTGGAATTCATCGCGAGCGAGAAGAACGGGGACGCTTTGCGAACCGTGGCCACTGGCAATTTCGCCGCGGGGCAGGTGAAGAGCGAAGCCTTATCGTAAAACGCTTGTCCATTGGTTGCGTAGTCGCGGACGGGCCTTAGCCCGATGCGCGGCGGGATCGCGTTGCACCAAAGATCCGCATTGTTGGTGCTCTGAGCCTGAAGCCAGGTCAACTGGTCCTGGCTGAAGGGTTTCTCCCGGGGGAGGTAATCGAGATTGTCCTCCGTATAGAGCATCAACCCGAGACCCCATTGTTTCTGCTGGTTGAGGCAAGAGATACGCAGAGCGCTGCCTTTGGCACGCGCCAGCGCCGGCAGGAGCATGCCAGCCAGGATGGCGATGATGGCAATGACCACCAGCAGCTCGATGAGGGTGAACCCGCCAGAGCGAGAACCGAGCTGTGGACGGCAACGGAAGCCCTTCATTGAACCTCCACTCGAAAGAGTCCGACAGAGGCGTTGTTGGGGTCCAAGAGGATGGAGAAAGTGACGGGTCCGGCGACGGTGGTTGCCTGAGGTTCGCCCTCGTTGATCCAAGCGCCACTCGTCTCATTGCGGCGTTGCAGCCGGTAGGTGCGACCTGACTCGGCGGAGAGGAGGATCTTCAATGCCGCCTCGGTTTGCGTGATGGTCAGCGACGGCGGCTGGGCAGGGGTGATGATCGCTCCAGCCTTGATCCGGCCCGGAGACCCCCATTCCTTGACGCCTTCCAGAGTGGCGGGAGCCTGAAACACGCCGTTGAGGTCCAGCACGCTGAGTTTGCCGAACTCCTTGGTGTCGGGATTGAAATTGAAGCTGATGCCCGGATCGCCGGCGGGGAAGTCCACTCCGTCGATGGTGTCCGCGTTGGCCGTGGCGGTGGCGTTCCAGAGGCGCAAGGCGTCGCCGCCGGAACTCAGTCCGATGCCGCTCCCAGTGTAGGTCACGATCTTCAGACCGGTCGGGAGGTTGTTGGTGCCCCACCAGGTGCGGAACTGATCCGGGGTCAGTCGTTCCACAAACACGATGGATTCACCGGGCAGGATTACCAAATTGGTGTCCGCAATGAGGAGTGCGCTGCCGAGGCTTGCGCTGTTGTCATCAAATCGCCAACCGGACAGGGAGATCGGTACCGGCGAGAAGGAGGTGATCTCCCACCAATCCTCAGGCGCGAAACCCACCCGGTCGATGAAGGCGGGATCCAAAGTCGTGCGCGCACTGCTCACCTCGGTGATGCGGATCTCCGGTCGACCCAGCACGTTCAATGACACCGAATGGGAGATGGTGCCGCTGGCGTTCGAGGCGCTGACGGAGTATTGGCCTGATTGAGCCGTGGTCACCGAGTTCAAGGTCAAGGTGGCTGTGGTGGCTCCGGAGATGGGCTTGCCATTCAAGGACCACTGGTAAGTGGGTTCTGGCACTCCAGAAGCGGTTGCAGAAAACGTGGCCACGCCCCCGATGAGAACCGTCAATTCCGACGGTGTCTGTACCCAGCGGGGGGCTGACGGAGCCGCAGCGATTTGGAGTCGTGCATCAGTGCTGGTCAGGGTGGCCAAGCCGTTGTCGAGCTGAACCGAGTACAAGCCGCTGAACTGGGGTTGGGCATTCGAAACGGTGAGACTGGGCCCGGTTTCGCCCGGGATGGGTGTGCCGTTGAAACGCCACTGATAGCGGGGCCGAGGCAAGCCAGCGACCTCCAGCGTGAAGGTGGCAGGATCCCCCGGATTGACCGTTGTGTTGGCCGGTGGGGTGGTGATGGTGAGCGGGATACTCGGGCCGGCGATGCCTGGCGAACCCCAGTCCCCATTGTCCGTTGCGGAGAAGGCGCCCAGGACTTCAGCAGTGGTTCGTGCCGTCAGGAGCCCGGTCTTGGGATCACTGGTGAAGCTCGAGGGATTGATCCCAGCGGCTGCGAAATCCACCCAGACCACGGGCGATGCCTCCGGCGTGGCCGCAGCATCCCAAAGCCGGATCCCGTCGCCGGTCGAACTGAGTCCGATGCTGGTAGCCGTGTAGCTGATGATTTGAAGTGACGGTGAAAGGGTGGGGCCCCACCAAGAGCGGAATGCAGCCGCATCGATGTCCTGCACAAAAACAACGGATTCGCCGGGAGAAAGGGTGAGTGCACCCAAGGTCACAGCACCGTTGGTCAGGCCTCCGTTGGAATCGTTGAACCGCCAGCCGAGCAAATCGATTGGCGCCGTTCCGTAATGGGTAAGTTCAAACCAGTCGGCGTGCAGTGTGGGAGTGCCGTTGGTGGACTGGCTGGAGTGCACCTCGGTGATGGCCAACTGGGCGCGCATTTCCATGCCCATCAGCATGAGTGCCACTGCGGCCAGAACGGATCGGATCAGCATTTGAGCGGTCATTGGAGGAAAGGTTGGAGGTGGACTTGGCTCGATAAAACCGAGGCTGCATCGAAGCCAAATGTCTCTAGATGATGATGAGTCGTTCCCGCCTGAACAGTGACGCTCTGGTGACAACACGGTGACAAGCATCCAGACAATCGGGTGAGACATGCTTCCGGGGTTTCAGGTCTCACCTAAAATCGGCGTCACGGCCGGGTGAGCGGCGTGTGACAAGTTGCGGAAAATGGGGGTATTTCCATTAGAGCCTCTCCCATGCGAATGCGGTGTCCGGTTTGAAGATGCGGGCAGACCTTGAAGCCGGCCGGCGCGAACAGAATGATGGTGGAACCGTGTTCGAACCATCCCAGTTCTTCGCCTCGCTTCACGGGTGTGTTGCAGGGGATTTCGCGAGGTCCTTTCCAGCCCTGTCTCAGCAGGAGGTTCAGGAAGTGCAGTCGGATCGAGGCTACCAGAATGGCGGCCACGGCCACCAAAGCGATCGGACGCCCATCGGCCAGGCGCAGTCGCACCACGGCCCGCTCGTTTTTGCAGAAGAGGTTTTCGACTCGTCGGAGGGCGATGGGGTTGACGTTCCAGGTATCGCCAGAAATGGAGGTCACTTTTTCAACGGAGCCCGATTCCGGGCTGTGGAAACGGTGGTACATGTCCGAAGTCAATCGAAGGGTGATGAAGCTTCCGTCTTGGAAATCCGCGGCGGCTTCGGTGCTGCCGAAAAGATCCTCGATCGAGTAGGGGAACCCCTTCGCTTGGAATGCCTGCATTCCACGGACGGCACCCCAGGCACCGACGATGCCGTCACAGGGGCTGACCAGGATTTTGGGATCCGGATTCACCGGCCGCATTCCGGGTTTCAATTCGCGGGTGAAGCATTCCTGAAGGCTGCTGAATCGTTGCTCCTTAGATTCCCTCAGGTCGAGGTCGGTGAAGAGCTGCCACAAGGCAATGGAAGCCCGTGTCAGCAGTGGGCTTCGAATACTGCTGAAGCGGCCCATGGCGTGAGTCATCAGGGACCGTGGCACCCGATTGGTCAGCAGAAAGTTCAAATCCTCCTGCAGCAACAGGCGGTCGCGGAGGGCACGCAGTCGGCTGGCAGTGTTGCCGCCGCTGTGGGTCGAAACATCAATCTTGGTTTTTTTCATGTCTGAATTCCTGAATCCTTCGTGGTTTGCCTTGATCCCTGCAGCTGGTGCGCTGGCATGGGGTCGGAGGCGTCTGCAACTCTCCTTTGCCAAACATCCGTCGCTGGCGGGGCACTCCCGATGGGCCAAGCGGATTACCCGCTGGATTCCTGGGTATGCCTACGGGGATGAAGAGGTGTTCCGCGCCGACGGAGCTTCCGAAGCGGTGGAAGCATCCCGTCGACAGGGGTTTTTCCGTCTGGCGGGGCAGTTTGCCGGTCATCATCCGCGATCGATCCTCCAATCGACGGAGGCGTCTCGTCACATCTCCGACCTTCAGTTCACCCGAGCCTATCGGGTGCCGTTCCAATTCAGCCCGTACGTGCGGGCTCATTTGAAACTGGGAGGATTTGTCGAGTCGTCGGAGGGGGTGCAAGTCACGGATCTGGATGGGCGGCGCTACCTGGATTTGACCGGCTCCTATGGGGTTAATGTGATGGGCTACGACTTCTACAAGTCGTGCATGGAGGAGGCGATGCGGCGGGTTCAGGCTTTGGGTCCTGTTCTGGGTAGCTTGCATCCCTGCACCGCCTGGAATGCGGAACGCCTTTGCCGCATTTCGGGCAAGGACGAGGTGTCGTTCCACATGTCGGGCACCGAAGCCGTCATGCAGGCGGTGCGCTTGGCGCGCTACCATACCGGACGCAAGCATCTGGTTCGGTTCTGCGGCTCCTATCATGGATGGTGGGACGATGTTCAACCGGGTCCAGGAAACCCCATGCCGCCCGGTTGCACGTATACGCTGAAGGAAATGGATGCGGACACGCTTCGGGTGCTTTCCACACGCAAGGATATCGCTTGCGTGCTGGTCAACCCCCTTCAGGCGCTGCATCCGAACCGTCCAGCTCCCGGTGACTCGACATTGGTGGATAGCTCCCGCAAAGCTGGCTTCGATCGCCAGCGCTGCACCGAATGGCTCCAGTCCTTGCGCGAGGTATGCACCCAACGCGGCATTGTTCTGATATTTGATGAGGTCTTCTTGGGGTTCCGACTCGCTCCTGGCGGGGCCCAAGAATACTTCGGGGTCGATGCCGACATGGTCACTTACGGTAAAACCCTGGGCGGCGGATTCCCGGTCGGTGTCGTCTGCGGTCGTCGCTCCCTGATGGGGCGCTACCGCGAGGATCGACCGGCCGACATTTGCTTTGCCCGCGGCACGTTCAACTCGCACCCGTATGTGATGGCCGCGATGCAGGTTTTCTTGGAGCGCTTGGAAACGCCCGAAGTGCGCGGATGGTATGCCGGTCTGGATGAGCGTTGGAATCAACGCGCTCAGAGTCTCAACGAACGCCTCGCCACGGCGGGCCTGCCCGTGCGAGTGGCCAACCTCTCGACGGTTTGGACCATCTTGTATGACGTCCCCAGCCGCTATAATTGGATGTTCCAGTTCTACCTCCGTTCCGAGGGGTTGGCGCTGAGTTGGGTGGGTAGCGGTCGACTCATCTTCAGTCTCAACTATTCGGAAGAAGATTTTCAGTTGGTGACCGAACGATTCATCCGAGCCGCTGTGGCGATGCAGCAGGACGGCTGGTGGTCGCAAGTTCCTGGTTTGGACAACCGATCCATCCGCCGACAAATCCTCCGGGAGATGCTGGGGAGGATTCGAAAGAAACCCTCGAGTCCAGTCACCTCCCGGTGAAACGCCAAGCAAACCGCCCCGCCGGAACGACGTGTTCCGGATCAGTGGGTCGATTGGGCGTGATCCATGGGGTCGATGAGTTCGCCCCGCAGGAGTGCCAGCGGTGAACGCCAGTACAGCAGGATGTCGTGGAACGGATCGGTCATGATCTTCAGTGCCCAGACCAGTCCGGTGGTCACGTCGCGCAAGAAGAACAGGTGGACCGTGCGGAAAATCAATCCGCCGATGCCGATGTAGAACCAGATGAGTCCGAGGCTCTTGAGGTAACCCCCACGGATCGTTTCCTCATTCAGTAGACCCAAGAAATTGGGGCTGAAGTAGAGCACTGCCGGCGCCGCAGCCCACAGGGCCATGAGCACCACCTTGCGTCGCAGGTTGTAGCCAATCTTGATGTCCTCCTTGTGCTCGTGGGTGGCCCGATTCACATGGTCATAGCCACGCGGTTCAAAGAAGAAATGCCCGGACTGGCGCGAGGTCATCGAAATGCCCCAAGCGATCAGGGCCGAGAGGGCAGGATCAATAAACAGGAAGACGTAGGAGACCACGAAGGACATCGCGCTGAGTAGGTGCAGCGATTGGTTGATGCGGCTGTGGTGGTAGTAGCGGTGGTCGTCCCAGCGTTGGGTGCGCAACGCTTCGAGGTAGTGGGAAAACGGAGCGGTCATGATGCGATTCATGGGGGATTGATGGTAATGACCGTTGGATCGGTCTGGTTTCGATTTCAATGAGGTTGTGTGAAGCTCCGGTGGCGGTCCTGTTTCGATACCGAAATATCGACAATCTGCCATCGGTTCGTTGCTCAGTTGATGCTGGATGGGAAAGTGATCGAGGGGGCCCCAGCCAAGTCCGAACAAAACATCCCGCATCCAGCGCGACCCTTGCGGATTGCCCTAGTGACTGAGACTTACCCGCCGGAGATCAATGGGGTAGCCAGCACAGTGGCCCAGTTGGTGGCCGGCTTGTTACTTGCGGGACATTTCGTCGAGGTGACGCGGCCTCGTCAGCCCAAAGTCGATGGCTTGCCCACGGCAACAACAAGTCCTCGGTCTGGAGTGAAGGGAGGCGGCTATGGATCACCACAGAGCGAGCCGAATCGTTTTTCGGAGCGACTCACTTCTGGCATTCCCATTCCGCGGTATCCGGAACTCAAACTGGGGCTTCCTGCGACCCGCCGCTTGGAACGGGATTGGAAGGCGCAACCGCCAGACATCGTACACATCGCCACTGAGGGTCCGCTGGGATGGTCGGCGTTGCGCGTGGCACGTCGGTTGGGTCTTCCCGTGGTTTCGGAGTTCCGAACCAACTTCCACGCCTACAGTGCCCACTACGGCATCGGGCCTCTCCGCCGCTGGGTTTTGGGTTACCTACGGCATTTTCACAATCGGTGTGCCTTCACCATGGTTCCAACTGCCGGATTGGTCGCGGAATTGGAGACCTCGGGCTTTGAGCGCTTGAAGGTGGTGGCACGTGGTGTGGATGCCAGCCGCTTTCACCCTTCCCGCCGATCTCAAGAATTGCGGTCCTCTTGGGGTGCGGGGCCATCCACTCTGGTGGTGGTGGCTGTTGGCCGCATTGCTCCGGAGAAGAATCTCGATCTCCTGGTCTCGGCGTTTCGAAAGATCCGCACCGTCCAACCGGATGCCCGCTTGGTCGTGGTGGGTGATGGTCCTTCCCGGGCCTGGTTGGAACATGAGGCGCCCGATGCCGTGTTTGCTGGGCGGCGACTCGGCGAGGATTTGGCGGCCCATTATGCCTCAGCCGACTTGCTGCTTTTCCCCAGCCTCACCGAGACCTTTGGCAATGTGACTCTCGAGGCCATGGCCAGCGGTGTCGCGGTGCTGGCCTTTGATTACGGCGCCGCAGGCCAGAGGGTGGTCTCCGGGGTTCATGGTTGGACGGTGCCCTATGGTGACCGGTCTGCGTTTGAGCGTGCCGCTGAGTGCGCGGCAGCCGACTGGCCGCATCTGCGGAAGTTGGGTTCACAAGGTCGCCAGGTTGCCGAGACGATGGCGTGGACCGAGATCGTGGCTGAAGTGCTGTCCATTTATTCCGAAGCCGCTCGCTCTGTTCGTTGCAGAGGGCTTCAAACGTAACATTTGGCGACTTGCCGCGATCGGGATCTGAGGGCAGACCTTGGGGACCGTTGTTTCCTTTTCGTCACACAATTGTCTCGAGATTGAAAACATCGACCACCACCCGATGAAAGTGAATAAAACCTCCAAAGCCCTCGCTATCTGCATTTCCGCCCACCAAAAGGTCGAGCAGCGGGTGGCGGCTTTGGTGAAGGCGGCCGAAGCCACCCACGCCGAACACCGCAAGGCGAAGGCGGCCTACAAAGCCGCCAAGAAAGCCGCCCGATCGGCCAAGATCGCTTGGCACAGGGCCCGGGTGCTGGCTCGGGAGGGACAGGCTGCTTTGAACAAGTCCTCCAAGCGGTTGGCCAAGCTGAAGAGTCAGTCTCCTCCGAAGGCCAAGGCCCCATCGGGCCGATAGTATCCGCCGGAACCCGGTTTCCTCGGCCGATTGAGGACCGTGGAAGCGCTTATTTCAGGGGCGTGTCCGATCGTCGGAAACCGGGGTTTCTGAATTCCCCGAGGCGTTTGAAGCCCATCGTTTGCGCAATACAGCAAACCCGATGAGGGCCGCCGCTGCGGCGGCTGCACTGGTGGCAGGTTCAGGAACCGCAGAAAAACCGGATGGAGTGGCCGTCCCGGAGAAACTAATATTGTCGAATCGCACCGGGCCAGATCTGGTATAACTACCCCCCAATTGGGAAGCGCTGTAGGAGTTTAAGCCTGGTGAAAAACTGGAAACGATTTGGACGTACAAGTTGCCTTGATTATCCGATCCGGAGGGTAGGTTCACGGACCGGGTATACCAAGTGTTCGCACTGCCGGTGACCGCTGGAGTGATGGTGAAGACTTGTGCGGTTTGAAAGGTGCCGTTGCCGGTCGACCACAATACGGATTGGGAGTTTGCGGCCTCCATTCCCTGTCGAACATTGTACGAAAGGGTGATTCCAGTAAACCCGACGGTTGAAAGCTGCATTTCAATGCCGGCCGTCAAGTTTCCTTGTCCTTGATCCGGGTAATTGGCAGTTCTCCATCCGACATTCTCATCATCAAAACCGCCGGCAAAAGTTGCCGCCGTGCCGCCAATTAATGATATCGACCCAGTTCCAGACGAAGGGGCGATGGTCGCCGCATCAAAATCCCATCGAGTGATCAGGATTTGAGCTTGTGACGAGGTTGCTACCGACAGGAATCCATAAAATAAAAAACGGCTGAATTCTTTGTTAAAAACAATGTATGAACTGTTCAAACCGTGCCTAAAAGGCGACAAAATAAATCTCATGTACCAAACAGTGTCTCTAAAAATGGAAGAACGCTAATCCGGTAATTGAAACGGAGCCGGGCCTGAAAAAACCAAAATGGGTATCACTTGTCAAACATTGATAAAGCAAAGTGCCTGAATTATTTCAATACCCGTTAGAAAACGTTTATTTTAGAGTTTTTTGCGATGTGTCCAGTGATTCAAAATCGGGGTGTTTTTGAGGTGATTGTCATTGGCGGTGGTATTATGGGTATTGCCATTGCTGTCGTGGAGGCTGAGCGAGGTCGCCGAGTGTTGCTGCTGGAGCGGGAAGAGCACCCCGTCGGGGCTTCGGTGCAGAACTTTGGCCTGCTCTGGTGTCTGGGGCAGCCCGCCCACCTTTGGAAACGGGCCTTGCGAACCCGCGCCCGCTGGTTGGAATTTGCTTCACAAGCGGGCTTTCATGCGTCGCCCAACGGGTCCATTCATCTTGCCCATTCTGAGTTGGAGGCGGCCGTGCTGAAGGAGTTTTTGGAGCACGCGCCGGAAGGTTTCCAAGGGCATTGGCTGCAAGCGGAGGAAATTCCGGCCCGTTGCACCGCGGTGCGGCGTAACCGGTTGGCAGGCGGCCTGTGGAGCCCCCACGAAACAACCGTGGATGGTCGTGAAGCCGTGCCGCGCCTCTTGGAGTGGCTCCAGCGCGAACGGGGGGTAGAGGTTCGATTCGACGCCGCTGTCTCTCGGGTTGAAGCACCTGAGGTGGTCTCCGCCGCTGGAACCTTCCGAGCCGATCGGATCTACGTCTGCACCGGCGCCGAGTTACGCATCCTTTTTCCGGACGTTTACCGAGCATCGGGAATCACCAAAACCAAACTGCAAATGTGGCGGACACGACCCCAGCCTGGAGGGTGGCGTTTGGGACCGTCTCTCTGCGCGGGATTGACCTATTTGCACTACGCTGCGTTCGCCGAGTGCCGTTCGTTGCCGGTCTTGCGGGCTGAATACGAGCGGACGCATGCCGAACACCTGGCCCACGGAATCCATGTGCTTTTGGCGCAAAATGCCTTGGGAGAAGCCATTGTTGGCGATACGCACCACTACGCGCAGACCCACGATCCGTTCCTGCACGATTCCCTGG
>CAMATE010000086.1 GCA_945861075.1 Akkermansia muciniphila | reverse complement strand
AAACCACCAAACCTCCAGCGTGTTGGTCCCCGGGATGGCGTTGACGGGGAGGATGGAGGACCGGTTGGCCGCCTCAAATCCGGCTGTGAAGGGATTCTTGTAGGCGCCCGGGTGGTAGGAACGGCCGGATCGGATAAAACCGGCGAGGTAGTTGGTACCGCCGCCATGCCCGGTCTCCCCCGAGGGTGGCAGCACCCGCTGGCCGACATCCACGGTCTGGGCATCGATGCGCGGCGATTCCATTGCAGCCGGCAGCGCGAGGCTTCGCGTGGCAGCATTCCACGCTACCAGATTGGTGACCACGGTGCCTGACCAATTGGTGGCCATGAGGTTGGCGTCCAACCACGAGAAGACCCGCTCGAAGAGCATTCGATTGCCGCTGGTGTAGCGCAGCAGGGTCCGGTGGGCCGGGTAGGCCGAGGTGAGGTGAGTGTAGAACACCAGGTCCGGGTCCAGGAACGCACGCGGCTGCTCCGGGGTGTCCTGGTAGAGCAACATCGGGGCATTGGCGGCATCCATCAACACGCCGGTGGTCTTGGACTCGGCCGCCCCAGCGACGGTGGGCCGCAGGTAGTGGCTGTAGTCGGTGACGTCAGCGGGCCAGATCATGGAGTAGCGAGCAAAGACCCGGGGCCATTGCAACCCCTCGACCCCCTCTTCCATCCAGTAGACCAAGGCGTCATTCTGGTTTTTGGTCTCGCGAACGGCGTACAACTCCTTGGGCTGCGTCGTGCTGGGCGTGTTGACCTCGATGAACCGGTCCCCAACCTTTTGAATGGGGTCAGGAATCAGATCGGCGCCGCCAGCTGACGCGTCGGCGAAATCGAAGACGTTGGTTCCTAGATTCCTTCGGACCCCATAGGGCCAGAGGCGCTCGCCCAGATCCACTATCAGGTTCTGAGGGGTAGGTTGCTGCAAGATGTCCACAATCTCGAAACCCAGATGCTTGCGGCTCCGCTTGTCGGCATTGGCATCGCCGAGCAGTTCGACAAAGACGCGTCCCTCGACGTTGTAGGCGAGGATCTGGGCGGTGGACCGCTCGAACCAGAGCGTCCGCGTCTCCTGAAGCACGTTGGTCCCGAGATTCGGAACCACCGGGAGGCTGCCCTCGTACTCCTTGGCCACGCGGGCGGGCACCTGATCGTTGTAGGCCACTTCAATGTCCGCAACCCGGTTGCCGGGAACGGCCACCGGCTTTCCGATCTTGGTGAAATCCCCCTGCGTCCAATAGATGGTCCGCGAGGGCTTCACCAAGGAGCCCGATACCAATACCTTCTTGGCGAAGAGGGTATAATGCTGACCAGCCTCCAATACGGAATTGGTTGGGCTGCTCGGAGGGGTACTCGTGCCTTGGGTTTTCTTCCAGATGATCTGAACCAAACCAGGCCTGGTCGCGAACACCGCCCGGGCGTTCGGACTCCAATAGTAGGGTGCCCCGGTATGGTCGTTGGTGCTGAACGGTTCGGCAGACCAGTAATCTTCGGGACGAAGTGTCCGTGAGGACAACATGACGCCGAACTCGTCGGTGTCCGGCACAGGGATAATGGATCCGAAAAGGTAATCGACCCCTCGGGCCACCACCGGGCTGCCGATGCGGGCCCGCAGGAGCACGTGGGTGGGGCTGGATCCGCCCAACCGGGGGAGATTCAGGCTGACCGCATTAGCCACCAAGCTCCGATTGGTGTCGAGGGACGGTGGACTGTTGGCGGGCCCGCCGATGCGGACGCCTCCCCCGAAGCTCATCACCGACTGGAACTGCCGGGCCGTGGGATCCCCGGCAGGGAGTGGTGGCAGTTGGCTGCCGATGGCCGGAGCCCGACCATCCGATCCGGTAAGGGTGTTGCGGGCGTTGGACAGGGGAACTCCCCGAAACGAACTCAAATTGACCGTCGCCGAGGACTGTCGCAGCTCCAAGGGCTCCTTGGGAAAGGACTGCCCCAGCAAGTTGGCCGACAGAACCGGGACCAATCCGATAAACCGGAAGAGCGGAAAGATTTTCATGGCAACAGTCGCTTGGAAGTCCGCCGAGGGTGAAACCGCGATCACTGGACCCGCATGATGTAAGCCATAGCGTAGAACGGAGGCAGGATGCCTACGGCTTGGCCACCGCCGGTGGACTGAGACGTCAGGTTGATCGAGTGGGTATGATCACCTGCCGATTTGACGGCATTGCCGTCGTCGAACGAACCATCCCCGTCATCCTTGGTGGATCCTTCGGTGGCGCTGCCCTTATGGTCGAAATTGGCGTGGAAAGCCCGGAACGGATGGGTGTGCGCCCCGGATGAACTGGTGTTGCCGGATACAACGTGATTGTGCGCCGGCAATTGATTGATCGTCAGGGTGACCGACTCGGCACCACCAATTGTACCGACGCCTCGACCCGACGACGACCCCATCACGAACCGACCTTGAAGATTGGGCGTGGTTCGACCGTTCACCGTCTGGCCATTGCACAAGGCCCATCCGGCAGGAACGGCATTGTCGGCTCCCGACCAAAGGATGATCCCCCCAACCGGCACCGTACCAAACCCGGAGACCGAAGTGGCCGAAAGGGTTGCGACGGTGATCGAATCGTACTCGCCGCTCCCGGCCTTCAGCTTGCCGGAAACCGTGAGGGCGGCCCCGGAAGCCGGGGCCGAGTTGATGCCCACACCGCCCGCCGCCTGGATGAGGAACTGGTTGTCGCCGCTGGAATTCTTGTCCGCGTCGCTGCTGTCCCCGAACACGATGCTGCCCGCATGCGTCGCCCGGGCGCGCCGGCCGACCGCGAACGAATAGTTGCCGCTGGCGAGGTTGTTCTGGCCGCCCGGGATAGTGGCATATTGACCAGAGGACGTGTTGTTCTCGCCGCCACCAACCACGGATGCGCGGCCAGAGGCAGTGGAACCGCCACCACCGGAGACGACCGCCAATTCACCGGACGCCGTGTTGTTCTGACCGCCCGCGATCACGCTGGTCGCGCCACTGGCCACTTGGCCGGGGGCAGTAATCTGACGTGCCACCTGAAGATCCACAGCGTTAGCCCCGCGATTGTTGCCCCCGGAACTCTGGAGCGCCTGACCTATCCGCAGGCGTCCCTCCGAGGAATTGATCAGGGCCGCACCGTCGCTTCCGGCAAGGCTGTTGGCCGTCCGCGCGAGGAAGGCGTACGGCGAAGTCAACAACCTCAGGCGCGGCAGAATCTCCGAATTGCTCACCCCTTTGACGGTGATGCCGATGTACAGATCCGACGCCTTGTTGCTGTTGAACACCGTCGCCAAGTCGGGCCGGACTTCACTGCCCTCGGAGCCGCCTTCACCCAGCACCACCGAGAAGTTACCCTTGTCGATGGTCACGGTCTGAGCCTCGGTCCAGAGTCTGTCGGTGCCCGAGGAGGAACCGTAAATGCGGAAGACAACCGAGAAGTTTTGGGGGGTGTTCGGTGCCAGCGCGTTACCATTGGCATCCACCAGGAAACCTTGGTAGGACATCAGGCTGGGCGGGAAGCCGTTCTGGGCTTGAGCGAGGCCGGCAAAGAGGGCGAGCAACAGTGCGAAGACTGCCGCCATCTTGCTCCGGCCAATCGGCGTGGCGGGAATCCGCAGGAAGAACGGGCTCTGGAGGGACTGGATCATAGCGTCTGGGGTTGGGGTGGCTGCAGAAAGGAGTGCGGGATTGAGGTTAGCTCAACGGGTCAACGTCGGCAGGTCGCTGATGCGGTTGATGGTGTAGGTGCCCAGAACCCGGAAGGTTCGGGTATTGGAGCCTGAGCCACCCATCTCGATGGTCTCGTCATACACCCCATTACGGTCGAGCGATCCGGAGGTCCGACTCTGATAGTCGAACCCAGCCGCCTGCTGGCTGAGCCAAAGGGTTCTCTTGACAGAGTACGATTCCTTGCCTTTTGGAAGCACCTGATTGAAGGAGGCGTTTAGGTTGTCGTGGTCGGGATGGTATTGGTGGATGAACGGGTTCACCGATGGGCTGTCGTAGGGAGTCGAGATCTCCACGCGGGACACGTTGCCGGTGAGCGTCATGGGCCATGGGTTGTTCTGAGCCGACCAAGGCAGGTGGGCGGCCGAGATGCGACGGGCCGAGCCAAGCTGGGCCGGGTGGAGGAAGCGCTGCTGGGTGGCGACGATGGTGTTGGTCTGGGGATCGAGGCCAAGGAACACCCGCTGCAGGAGTACTGAATTGGTGCCGTCGTTGTGGACGATGAGTCGCATCGGGAAGGGGCGACTGACCCCACCAGCCACCTCATTGGTGATCAGGACGGAATAGGCCCCTCCATTTTCCGTGAGGCTGACCACAGGTTTCCCAACGGGATCCCGTTCAAAGGTCTTGAGATACTGGACGACCTGAGTGACACGGGCCTCACCCACCCAGAGGCCGGAGGTCTCCCCCGTGATCGCACTGACACCGAGGTCCACCTGAAGCAAACCCGCGGCATCGGTAATCCTTAGGATGCAGGCGCTCATGTCACCCGGCTTGCCGACCAACTCATCCCGCGCTATGCCCAACACCACTTGAACCTCGGAACCGGGCCGACCTTGCGGGGGCAAGGTCCAGCTAACCCCGTCGGGATCCGCTGGATCCTCGGGATCCGCCGCATCCGCAACCTCGTTTGTGGACAGAGGAATAGCGGTATGCTTCAAGGTGGCCGGGTCCAAGGCCCCCCTCAGGATCAACGGGGGCAGCCCCACGATGGGCGTCTGGCCGTTCGGGGCGACCTCCGAGGGAAGCACCTGCAACCTGATGACGTTCGTGGAATTGGACTGGTTGCGGATGCGGAAGCTGGCCTGGGTCCCAGACTTACCGAACTGGATCGACCGATTGCCGGACAGACTGACCTCAAAGGGCCCGAAGTAGCGGTTGTAGCCGGCGGACACACGCATCCAGACGGCTTCGCCCCGGTTGAACACGGTGCGGGAGGTGTCAAAGACACGAATCGGGTTGCCTGTGCCGAAGACCCCACCCGGGGAACGGTAGATTTCGGCCGTCTCCAGCAGCGATGGAACCGGCTGAAAGAAGCGCTCATAGCCCATCGTGCCGTCCGGCACGGGGAACCCGATGAAGTTCAGGCCTGAACTGGTCCACGCGTACTGCGGCGCCACGGGCTTGCCCTTGAGCAGCCAGGCGTAGGTCGCGGCAGAATCCTTCACCTTCACATAGTAGGAGGCGTTGGGGATCAGGCGCTGCAGCTCGGACGAGGGCCCCAGGTTGAAGGTCCACTTGGACCACTGCGAGCCGGAGCCGGTAGGCACCTGCGGGCTGTCGATGAACTGCTGGGTCGACGACGGCTTCCAAAGCCAGACCTCTTCAATCGAGCCGTCGGCCGGCATCACCTCGGAGATGGAGGCATGACTAGCATCCACGAAGAGTGCGACAGCGTTCCAACCCGCCTTGAGCTGGTTGGTCTGGGTGATCCACTGTGCACCCGCCGGCAAGATCCAAAGCAGTTGGATCCAGGCGAGGACTCGACCGAGCCGGCCGAACATTCGGGAAACAGGAATCATGGGGAGGATATCGGCAAAGATTCGGCGGGAAGGGCTCCGCGGCGGTAGAGATGCCAGGGGGGGCGAATGTCGATACGCTGGGGATCAGCCAAGGCGATGCCGCCTGAGGAAAGCCCCCCCAAAAATCAGCAAATGGGATCCAGTCCAAGCAGCCAAGGCTCCATTCCGAGCTCCGGTGCTGCTCTGAGAAGGCAGGGTTCGCCACTTTCGGGTGGAAAGACTCCAAGCAGCCCCACTGGCCAGTGTGCCTTGGCTGCCAGAGCCGCCGAACACAACCAATTCGTCACCGGCCCAAACTGCAGAGGCATCGAATCGGGCCGGCGGAGCGCCCGCGGCGTCGAGGTAAGTCCACTTCGAGGTGGTAGAATCCCAGAGGGCACCGTCGGCGAGCAAAGCGCCCGACCGGTGGCGCCCACCCCATACGATGAATCGTTGTCCCTCCCAAACGCCGGCATGGCCGGATCGGCCCGCGAAACCTTCCAAAACGGGCAGGGTCGACCAAGTGAGCGGTTTGCCGGCTGAATCAAATGACAACAATGCCCCTGAATTGGCGTCGCCATCCGCCAACTCACCGCCCCAAACCAAGAGCGCCTTCCCGGTCCAAATGACCGAGGCCAAATGCCGCGGGCTGGGGGCCCCCTGAGACGGCAAGGCGGTCCAACGGTCCGAGGCCGGATCGTAGATTCCACCATCGGAGAGCAACCCGCCGGAGTTCTTGCCTCCAAAGATCACCATGGTTTTGCCGGTCCAGACGGCTCCGTGACCCGTTCTGGCAGTCGGAGCCCCTTCTGTGGACATCGACGACCAAGACTGATTTGAAGGAGTGAAACGCCCGCCGGTGTTGAGGCTGTTTTCATTGAAACCGCCCCAAACAATCATTTGTGAGCCGGTCCAGACCGCGGTGTGGCCTTTTCGGGCTTTCGGAGCATCCACGGAGGTCAAATCACTCCAGGTGTCGGTGTCTGGCCGATAGCGCGCCCCGCTGGCCACGGGGGTCAGGGAGGCGACGGCCCCACCCCAGATCAACCATTCCTGACCCGTCCATACCGAGGCGCTGGCGAAACGGGCCGATGGTGCACCCGCCGAAGCGGTGGGCACCCATGAAGCGGCCGGGGTCGAAGAAACCAGTGAAAACCCGGCCGAAACCAACTCCGAGTCTTCGGCTTGAAGCGAGGCAACCATCCAACCGGAGCGGGCAGGAGCGGCAATGACCTGAACCGACTTTTTCAACGTCACGTTTTCCGCGGTGAGTGCGGCCAGTTTGGCGTCCATGGCCTCTTGGGACGAGGTCCATTTGGCCTGCAAGTTTTGCAAATTGGCAGTCAAGGCGGCGATGTCCGAGATCCGGACGGCATTGGCCCCGTTCAGGGATTGGATGGACTGCTGGATGGCTGCATTATCCTTCGCCGAGGCCTCACCTTGGGCGCTGATTTGCCCCTTGAGGCTGTTGACCGAGGTCGCCGTACTGTCCTGAAGCGACTTCAAATTGGCACTCAGGGAGGCGTTTTCGGCCACCCGGGCCGTGTTGGCGTCTTCCAAGGTCTTGACGGAAGCTTGAAGCGCCCCGTCTTTTTGAGCCAACGACGCCACCTTCGCATCCACTTGAGTGCTCAGCGCATTCAGCGATGCGGTTTGCGCTTCCTGAGCCGTTTTGAGGTTCCCGGTCAACGTCGCCACGTCCGCCACCCGGGCCGTGTTGGCGTCTTCCAAGGTCTTGACGGAAGCTTGAAGCGCCGTGTCTTTTTGAGCCAAAGACGCCACCTTCGCATCCACCTCAGAACTCCGGGCGATGTCGGTACCCAACAAAGCGCTGTCTAGTTTCCCCCCGGAGCCGATGAGAGGAACACTGGCGGGAAGGCTTTGAACCGGGACCGACTCCACCGTCGCTGCGGTGAGCGATCGGAAGGCGTACGGAGTCGAAAGAATGCGTTGCCGCTCCAAGACAGCGTACGGAGCAACGGTGTCCGGGGTGGCGCTGCCGGTCGCGGGAGTGGGACGCACGCGGACTTCAATCCAACGGGCCGCCCCTGAAAACAGGCTGGAACTCCAAGAAAGTGAGGCCGAGAACACCCCATTCTGCACCGGAAGGGCCGTTTTCAGCACCTCGCCGACCGTGCTACCGCCGGTGGCAGCGTCTTTCAGGAGGAACTGAAAGTCGTAGGAACCACTCGCCAGCGAGCCACTGTCTGTCAGACGACCTTGGTAGGAAATCGAATCGCCCGTTACATCGATCACAACGGGTGCCGTCGAAGTTGAAGTCCCCGTCAACGGCGCAGCCCCATGAGAGGACATCAGTGAAAGCGCAAGAACCCCGGCTGTTACCACCTTGCGGTAACGGCTCATCGGTTCATGGGAACCGAGACGCCATGGACTTTTTCCCCTGCTGTTCATTGACTGGTGGACTATCGCCTATTCTATCAAATCTTACCAACTCATAGTTTTTTTCTTATTCACACCATCGCACCCACCCTTCGTAACGGTGCATCCAGCCAAAACGGCCCGATCGGTCACTTCCTGACCAACCGAAAGAATCTCGAAGACCTTGATTGGGCGGGCAGTGGCAAATCGGTCGGGTTGTTGACCCCTTGTGTGACCACCTCGGGTGCCCCAAAAACCGCCTCCCACGTGACACCCAACTGCGTCAACTCCTCCACCCGGTAACGCCCACCGCCGATCCCGGCGACGCGCAAGTTCCAGGAACCATCCAAGCGTGGGGATAGGCTGAGAGTTGGGCCGGGTGACCCGGTGATGGCGTCACGCACGATGACATTAAACTCCAGCGGTACCGATGCGATGCCATCGCTGACGGTGATTCGCACCCGGTTGGTGCTGGGGCCCTGGATCTCCGTAGGTCGCCAAGAGACAACCCCATTCGTGCTGAGCGTCATTCCCCAGGGCGAACCCACCAAACGGTAGGTGAGCGGCTGTGCTGGCAAATCAGCATCCGTGGCCACCACTGGAAACGACAGCAAAACCCCTTCGCTCACCCTCCGAGTCACCGCCGGCGTTACCCAAACCGGGGCCTGATTCAGCTCGCGCACCACGATGTCGAATTCCAACGGCACCAGCGCCACACCGTCCGACACGCTCACTCGCACTCGATTGGTGCTGGGCCCTTGGGCTTCCGTGGGAGCCCAGGTCAACCAACCGTTGGTCTGGACCATCAGGCCCGTCGGTCCGCTTTCCAATCGGTAGGAGAGCTTTTGCACCGGAGAGTCGGCATCGGTGGCTTTGAGGCCAAAACTCAAACCCAACCCTTCGGTCACACGCCGAGTCACCGCCGGCGTTACCCAAACCGGGGCCTGATTCAGCTCACGCACCACGATGTCGAATTCCAACGGCACCATCGCCACACCGTCCGACACACTCACTCGCACCCGATTGGTGCTGGGCCCTTGGGCTTCCGTGGGAGTCCAGGTCAACCACCCATTGGTCTGAACCATCAGGCCATCTGGACCGCTCAACTTCTGAAAAGTCAGCGATTGGGCCGGCAAATCCGAATCCATCACCGGTAAACTCCAACTCAATGGTTCCAACTCGGTCACGAAGCGAAGCGTGTCACCGCCCCATGAGGGCAGGACATTGTCCTCTAGCACCCGGATTTGAAAGGTCTCCGCACTGCTCAATACTCCATTGGATACCGACACAGTCACATTCCACGCAGTCCCTCCCAAATCCTCATCCGGGTTCCACTCCAACACACCAGAAGGACTCAAGATCAACCCCGGAGGACCTTGAACCAGGGTCCAACGAAGACCAGCCCCCTGAAGGTTCGCATCCACTGCGATGAGTTGCTGGCGATGAACTTGGTTCTCCATCCAAACCAAGTCACCCACCCGAGTGATGGTCGGAGGCAAAATCAACTCCTTCACAACCACCACACCCGGGGCATCCACGGCATCCAGGCCGTCACTCACCCTCACTCGAATTGGGTAACGCCCGAGTGGCTGATTGGTGGAGGTCTTCCAAGCCAAAAGCCCATTGGTCGAAAGCGTCATTCCCGACGGAGCCTGCAAGAGTCGATATTCCAAGGACTGCTTCGGCAGGTCGATGTCTCGAGCCCGAACCAACGCCTGCAACTCGAATCCTTGAACCACCGACAATTCCGGTATCGGTGTGATGACCGGGATTTCATTCAATTCGGTGGCGATCACCACCATGCGGTTGGTGGTCCAGACATCGCCATCACCCACGGCGACCAAAACCTGATTCGTGCCGGGAGCCTGACTCTCGCCGGGGCGCCAAGTGAGCAACCCTTGTTGGGTCGTGGTCATGCCAATGGGTCCCTGCACGACTCGAAACTGAAGCGACTGCCTGGGTATATCGGAGTCGAACCCCACCATGGGCAGCCGCAATTCATAACCCTCGACCACCTGCAATTCCGAGGGCAGATCCACCTGAGGCGCTTCATTAACCTCTCGAACCCGCAACCGGAAACGATTGGTTACCGATACAACCCCGTCGCTCACCCACCAAGAAACCCACACATCAGCAGGCCCTTGCGCCTCTGTCGGAGTCCACTTCATGAGACCGTCGCCGCTGACCGCCAAGCCTTCCGGGCCACTGGCCAATCCAAAGCTCAGAAGCTGAACCGGCACGTCCACATCGGTCGCCCGTAGCGTCCGTTCCCATGCCACGTTCTCGTCAATCGTCGGGTCAGGCACCTCGATGGGGGCAGGCAGTTCGTTCACCTCCAGAACTTGGAAAGAGAACGAGTGGGTCACGGCCACAACCCCGTCGCTCAACTCAAAGCGCAACAAATAGTCCCCAGGACCTTGGGTTTCCGTGGGTGTCCAGCTCAACAAACCATCAGAACTCAGTGATAGCCCATCAGGACCACTGATCCACCGAAAACTCAGCGGTTGCACCGGAACATCGACGTCGGTGGCTAACAATTTCACCTGCCAGGGAACCCCTTCGCGAAGAACCGCATTCGTGACACTGACCAAAACCGGCGGCTCGTTGACTTCTCGCACCCGCAATCCAAATCGATTCGTCGCAGAAACCACCCCGTCACTCACCCACCAAGACACCGAAAACTCACCCGGACCCTGAACCTCTGTGGGAGTCCATTTCAGCAACCCGTCGCTACTGACACTCATCCCTTCGGGCCCACTGACCAACCCAAAGCTCAGCGACTGAACCGGAATATCCACGTCGGTCGCCTGCAACGTCCAAGTCCACGGCGTCGTCTCGTCGATGATTTGGTCAGAAACCGCAACTGGAACGGGAAACTCATTCACCTCACGCACCTGAACCGAAAATTGGTTGGTCACGGACGCGTCACCGTCGGTGACAGCCACCCGCAATAAATAAGTTCCCGGCCCCTGATCTTCTGTTGGCGTCCACTGCAGCAAACCCTCCGAACTGACGGCGACACCCTCCGGACCGCTCACCCATCGATAGGCCAAGGGTTGCACCGGCAAGTCCGGGTCGGTCGCCGACAAACTCACCTGCATCGGAGAACCTTCGCGCAGGACCCTATCGGATATCCTGGCCAAGGTTGGGGGCAGGTTCGCCTCCAACACCTTGAATTGAAGCGTCACGCGGGATTCCGGGCCGCCCGCCAGGTCTTGGGCGATGATGCTGGCCGAAAAGTCTCCGGGCCCCTGAATTTCGTCTGGGGTCCAAAAAAGCCAACCATCCGACCGCATTTGAAGCCCCGATGGTGCCCCCTCAAGCCGCAGAACCACTGGCCTTCCCGGGGACTCAATGGATCGGGTCCTCATTAATCCAGACCAGAGCAACCCTTCGCTTATGGGCTCAATCATCGGAGCCTGCAACAGCGGTGCATCGGCCACCGGCGTCACATCCAACTGGAACGCCCAGGAAAACTGGCCATTGGAGGCATCCGCCCGGAGCTGAAACCAACTGCTGCCGGAGCGGTTCAATCGCGACCGGATCCACAAAGTGCTCCCGATGATCTCGGCATCGACGACTCGTGAATCCAGCGGTTGCTGCAGGGACCAAATCACAGGGCCTGCAGACCCACTCATCAGCGGCGCCAAATCCAGCGCGATCGGCTCAAAATCCTCTAATGCCGTCCGTTGCGGCAAACCCGAGGCGGTGTCCACCGCAGACCATTCTGGCGGTAGATTCACTGCCTGGCTCAGACCAACACCCGATACGAACTCCAGCGGCAAACCCACCGTCGTTTTGGCCCCCACCTGGTCCACGAGATTCAATCGAATTTCGCCGGCACCCAACGGCGGCAACACCGAGGGCCATCGCAACTCCAAACCCGCCAAGCCGACGAAACCCGGTCGGCGTCCCGATCGGTATGCCACCACGGGCAACGAGAACGACCCGCCCACCTTCGGAATCCATTCTGCGGTCGTCTGGGCCACATCCAGAACATCACTAAAAGCCTCAGTCCGACCTGGATAAACCCCGGGCAAGAGGAAGGTCTGCCCTGATGCAGGGGATGGAATCTTCCAACCCTCCGACCAGACCACGATTGGAGGCTGGTTCTCGGGTACTACTTTCAGCAGAACCTCCACCGAATCCGACTCGGAACGGTTGGGCGGATTGCTCGAACCATCATCCTTTGCACTCACCGTCAGGCGGACCGTCCCCGACCAGTACGGGCTCAAGGTCATCGAAAGGCGGCCATCCGAATCAATGCTGGGCAGCTCACTGAAAGCCTCTTCCCGATCGACGCTCACCAATACCGAGAGCCGCTGACCTGAGGCCACCTCATCTGCAGGACCGACCGACGCGGAACGAACAAACCCTGGCACCGTTCGAACTCCGACTCCGGACATCGCTCCCAACACGTTGAGATTGGTGGCCGACAAGGTCATTTGCGGCGGGTCATTCACCTCTCGGACAATAATTCGAAAGGTGTTGGTAGGGCTTCGGTTCCAACCGTTGTTGGCAGCGCCTCCATTGTCCTCCGCATAGAACGTGA
>CAMATE010000085.1 GCA_945861075.1 Akkermansia muciniphila | reverse complement strand
GATCCTGAACATGGAGTTCATCCAGTTCCACCCCACCTGCTTGTTTCATCCCCAGGCCAAGTCGTTTCTCATCTCAGAAGCCGTTCGTGGTGAAGGGGGCATCCTTCGCACTCCAGGGGGGGAACGTTTCATGCAGCGGTACGATGCTCGTTTGGAATTGGCTCCACGCGACGTCGTGGCCCGGGCGATCGATTCCGAGATGAAGCGAACCGGTGCTGACTGTGTCTATCTGGACATCACGCACCGATCCCGCGATTTCATCCTCAGCCATTTCCCGACTATTTACGCAAGATGCCTCGAGTTCGGCATCGACATGACCAAGGACTGGATCCCGGTCGTTCCTGCCGCGCATTATCAGTGTGGCGGGGTCGCAACCGATCTGGATGGCCAGACCGCCCTGCCGGGATTACTGGCCGTCGGGGAGGTGGCTTGCACCGGTTTGCATGGTGCCAATCGTTTGGCGAGCAATTCCCTGTTGGAAGCCTTGGTGGTATCGCATCGGGCAGCCATGCGCGTCTTGTCGCTGCCAGTCGTTGAAAGAGTCTGTTCGATTCCACCTTGGCAGACAGGGCAGGCGACCGATCCAGACGAGATGGTGGTCGTCTCCCACAATTGGGACGAGATTCGACGCTTGATGTGGGATTATGTCGGGATCGTTCGCACCACCAAACGCCTTCGCAGGGCCCAGAAGCGCTTGGCGAACCTCCAAGAGGAGATCCGCGAGTACTACTGGAATTTCATTGTAACGGCAGATTTGCTGGAGTTGAGGAATCTGGCCACCGTGGCCGAGATCATCGTGGCCAGCGCTTTGCAACGGCCAGAAAGTCGCGGTCTCCATTGCAATCGGGACTATCCCGAGCCGGACTCGCGATGGACTCAAGTGGACACCTTGGTTTGTCGGGAGGGGTGATTCCTCAAGTTGTGAGGGAACTGATCCGATAGTCTCCCTGACAGTCCGGCCTTGGGCTGGAAACAGTCTGCCCCGCCTCACATGTCCGATATATCGGTCCATACGCGGGTGAACCAAGCCTGGTTCACTTCGCTCGTTGCCATCATCAGTATCTCTGTCTTGGGGCTGATCTTGGAACTGGCTATGGGATCCAAGCCCGTCGATCTGTTCAATAAGGTCAGTCGGGCTCGCAACGGTGCCGAACAAATACGTTTGGAGTTGGTTGGTCTGGGAAAGATTCTCTCGGATAATCCCGATTCTTATTCGACGGACCTGCCGAAGCGATTGACCGGGGTCAAGGACTCGCTGACGAACGGTTTGCAGCAATTGAGGCAATCCGGTCTCAAGGGCGAAAATCAGGAAGCGTTCGACCAGTTGGACAGTTACTACAGCAAACGGTTTCTCTCGGATTTCACCAATTTTCAACGGCAGATTGGTGAACAGGATCGATCAATGATCTACGCGCGATTGAAGGTTTCCAGGAGTGAGTTGGAGTCACGGTTGGGGATTTTGGAACGATCCCTGGAGAAGTTCTCGACCGGCCACTTTCAGGAACTGGTACAAATCAAACTGCTGGCGGGTGTCGGAGGGTGTGTGTTGGGTTTTTTTACTCTTGGTTTGCTCTGGTTTCAGGTCCGAGGCCTTCACAAGGCCGTTGATGTGGCAATACAGCAGGCGACACCGGTGTCGGGAGCTGATGCCAAGATGGCTGAGAACATCGCTAAATACGCTTCCCGCATTCGCGAGTTGGAGGGCTCTAACAAGACGCTTCGGTCCGAGGTGGACAAGTTGGCGCCGCTTGCAGATGAGGTGGTCACCTTGCGACAGCAGGTGTCGTCCAGTCCGTGGGACACGTGGCTCACGGCAATCCATTCGCGCGCTCGGTCCACTTTGGGCAAAGGCGGGCAGTTGGGCATCGTTTTGGAACTGCGACCGGCCGAAATCCAGGAGTTGGAGCCTGCGCTTCGTGAGCACACCGAATTCATCCGGATTGAGGCTCCTTCCGACGCTGAAAAACCCGTGGAATCCCGCCACACGGTGTTGATCGTCGATGATGATATTTTGAACCGCAATCGCCTGCAGTCTTGCATTTCTGGACTCAACTTGGACGTGGTGGAAGCCGGTTCCACGGCAGAGGCCTGGAAGTTAATCGATGGCGGATTGGTGGTTCGGTTGTGTCTTGTCGGGGCCCGTGATGAGAGCGGTTCTGGCTCAGATTTCGCGAAACAGGTCAAAGCGGACCCGCGTTTTCAGGATCTGGAAATCATCCTCTGCACTCCGATGATGGATACCGGGGCATTGACCGAGAGGTTGGAAACACTGGCGGCCAGCAAGACACCGTTGGAAGAGGCTCAGGAAAAATCCGGTCTCAACAGCCATGCCTATGGCAAGATGCTCAAGGCGGTCAACACCGAGACCAAGGAAACGCTGACGTTTGCTCGGACCGCCCTGTCACATGGTCAACGCAATGCCGCCTGGACTCGCATCACTGCCTTGAAGGAGACGGCCGGCAGCGTCGGAGACAAGGGGTTCAACAATGCTATCGCATCTGTTGAGAAGGAAATGGATCGAGGCGATGTGTTCTTCATCACTGCCGAATTGGAACGGTTGGAGCGGGAGAATCAGCGACTGAGCAAATTGGCAGAACAACTTTTGACCTCGGCTCCCAAGACGATGAGTGCGGAAGACACCGGCTCCGGTGGCGGGTCATCATCGTCGTCGTAACGATTCCATAGCATCCTGCCGGTGGAGCCTGATTTTCAGGCGCACCGGCGATGCTGCGGCTTTCAGGGGTTCAGGGGTTCAGGGGGCTGCAGGGCCAACACGGGTTTCGTCTTCGCGGGTGAGTGTCAGGAAAGCGGACTCGAGGGACCCGGATGTTTGGGATTGGCTTCGCAGTTCCGCTGCGGTGCCGCAGGCGATCACCCGGCCTCGATGGAAGACGCCAATCCGATCGGCCATTTCTTCGGCAACGCTAACTTGATGGGTGCTGAGAAAGACGGTCATGCCTTGTGTCGCCCGCTCCCGGAGGATGTCTTTGACGACTCTCGCATGATGGGGGTCCAGGCCCACCATGGGTTCATCAATGATGAAGACCTCTGGGTGGTGCAGCAGGGCGCTGGCGATGGCGATTCGCTGGCGCGTGCCGTGGCTGAGGGATTCAATGGGTTGGTCCAGCCAGTCTTCCAGATTGAATCGGGGCACCAGTTCGTCGCAGCCCGTGCGGATTTTATCGTCAGGCAACTGGAACAGTCGGCCGGTGAACCTCAAAAACTCCGCGGGTGTGAGTTTCTCGTAGAGAAAGGGGAAGTCGGGGACGTAGCTCAGGCGGGATCGGGCTTCCAACGGATTTTCCTGGATATCGAACCCAGCGATCCGGGCCCGACCGGCTGTGGGGCGAATGAGTCCGACCATCATCTTGATGGTGGTGGTTTTCCCGGCCGCGTTGGGGCCCAGGACGGCAAAGAACTCGCCGCGTGGGATTTTCAGGCTGATCCCATCGACGGCTCGCAGGGATCCGAAGTCTTTGGTCAGGCCTTCCAGTTCGATCATGAGTGGGATCCTTGGTTAGGGGCCAACGATGGCATCATTGACCAGTTGCAAGCGGTCCGGCAGTTGAATCTTCAGCAACTCCCCCGCACGACTGATGAAGGCGGTGGCCTCGAGTTGTCCGGGCAATCGGGCCGTTAAACGGTAGACGCGGATTCGGCTTCGTCCCATTTGCATCCAATCGGACCGCGCCTCGATGGCGACTGCCTGGGTCAGGTTTTCGGGATGGGTGAGCGCGTTTTCGGGAATCAGGCCGGAAGGCAAGGCCGTGAGGTAAGGGGCCAGCATGAGTTGCAGCGCAGCACGGTTGCGTGTCTCGAAGGTTTGCTCGAAGCGCCGCCGCCCTTCCTCGTAGGTCATGCGGATCCGGTCGGATCCAGCTTCTGCCTCAACTTCCCAACTCTTGGGACGTTGATCGACCCGGATGTTGACCTTCTCCCAAAGATTGGAAGGTGAGAATTCTACATTCCCCAGAACCATCAGCCGGTCGACGGAAGTGCCGCTGCCAAAGAACCGGGCAGAAACTCGCAGATGGTGCCCAGTTGGTGCCGAGACCATGCCTTCGATTGCGGCTGCTGAGGTGTTGTTCGAATGGCTGCGGCTGGCTTCGATAATGGACGGGTGCCACTCCAGCGAACCGATGGTTTTGCCCTGATGACGAATGCTCAGCACGCTCGAATCCGGTGAATCGAGCATCTTCTGCCAGATGAGTGTCGGCGGCAGATCAGAACCCGAGGCGAAGCGGTCTCCCCATTCGGCTTGCCAAAGAAGCCCATTCATCAACACCCAGAAGAGGCCTGCGGCAATGAGGGCGATCTGGGAAGCCGTGGTCATCCTTGGGCTCCTGAGGTTTAGGGGATGCGTATGTCGACGCCCGTTTTCAGCTTGCGGGTGTCCACTCCGGGATTGGCGGCCTGAAGTTGCTGCAGAGTGATGCCCTGCGCCTTGGCAATCTTCGCCAGAGTATCACCGGATTTCAGGGTGTACGTTTTCGGTGTGGACGCTTTTCGGGGTTCTGCGGGGCGGGGAGTTGGCCGGGGTGCGGGTTCCAAGGCTTTGGTGGGTGAGCCCGGGACGCGGGGTGCAGCAGCCATTGCTGAATTGGTTGAATTTGAAACCAGCGGCGCGGGGGCGGTGACGCGGGCGTTGGCCGAGTAAAGTTGATTGCTCAGAGACAACACCGACTTGCGCAAGTCGTCGTTTTCCCGGCGCATCTGCTCCAGTTGGCCTTGGGTCTGGATTTTTCCGATCGTGTCGGCATGCAGTTCCGCCAGACGCAGGCCCGTGGCACGGATGAGCTGGTTGACGATCAGGTCATTGGTCTTGCCGGAAAGGCTGATGTATCGCCGTAAATGGTAATAGGCGAAGCCGTACTCCGGAAGCTTGGCAGAGTCGGAATGAATGATGCCCAGACCCAGGTGGGCGTCGGCGTTGCGCGGGTTGACGTCGAGCGCCCGTTGGTAATATTCGACGGCCTTGGGGTATTGGTTCATCCGCTGGTAGGCCTCGGCCTGGCGGTAGTTGTTTTCTTCCTTGGGATCCGCCTTGCCGCTCACCCATGGCCGCTCGTCGCAGCCCACCCAACCAATGCAGGCAAGCAACAGACCTCCGCAGATGTTCCAGAAGCGATGAGACATGTACCCGTGTAGGCTGTCTGCGTCGCCGGCAAGCGTCAACGAGCTGGAGGGCTACTGTGGTGATTCTGAATCAACTGAGGGTGCCCAGTTCTTTTTTCCAACGGGCCAATTGGCGGGCCACTTGACGAACCCCGGGAGCGCCCGGGATTTCGCGCCGTTTCATCGCCTGTTCCAGATGGTAAAGTTCCAGCACATCGGCCGAGAAGCGGGGTTCGATGGCTTGGTATTCGGCGAGCGTGAGCTGGTCGATCCGTCGGTTCGCTTTCTCGGCGAAGGCCACCACGGCACCGACCGCATGATGGGCCTTTCGGAATGGCATTCCCTTCTTGACCAGATAGTCGGCCAAGTCGGTGGCCAAGAGCAGGGGATCCTTGGCGGCAGCGGCGCAGGACGGAGCGTTGACGGTGGTGTGATCGAGCATCGCCGCGGTCAGGCGCACACAGGAGCGGATGGTGTCGGCGGTGTCGAAGAGTCGTTCTTTGTCCTCCTGGAGGTCGCGGTTGTAGGTCATCGGTAGCCCCTTCAGGAGCACCAGCAGCGAAACGAGGTTGCCGATGACCCGACCTGACTTGCCGCGGGTGAGCTCGGCAATGTCGGGGTTCTTCTTCTGGGGCATCAACGAGGAGCCTGTCGTGTAGGCGTCAGCAATGCGGATGAAGCTGAACTCCGAGGAGGCCCACAGAATCAAATCCTCCGACAGTCGGCTGAGATGGACGGCGATCAATGCCGCGGCCGCGCTGAACTCGATGAGGAAGTCCCGGTCGGAGACGGCATCCATGGAGTTTTGCGTGATGCGGGGCTTGCCCTTGGCATCGGTGAAACCGAGCAGCGAGGCCACGAACTCCCGATCGAGAGGCAGAGTGCTCCCGGCGATGGCTCCGGCTCCCAGCGGGCAAACATTCAAGCGCCCGAAGGCGTCGGCCAGGCGGCCGGTGTCGCGGTCGAACATCTCGACGTAGGCCAAGCAATGGTGAGCAAAGAAGACGGGTTGGGCGCGCTGGAGATGCGTGTAGCCGGGAATGATCACCTCGGAATGACGTGCACCCAACTTCACCAAGGACCGTTGGAGCGCGCGCAGTTCGCCCAGGAGTTCTTCGATCTCGTCGCGCAGCCACAGGCGCACGTCGAGAGCGACTTGATCGTTCCGGGAACGCGCCGTGTGCAGCTTGGCTGCGGCCGGCACGCGTGCGGTCAGTTCGGCCTCGATGTTCATGTGGACGTCCTCCAGTTCCTCCTTCCACTGGAATTTGCCCGCTTCGATCTCCATGCCGATGGCCTTGAGGCCGGCGATGATGTCTTTGCACTCTTTGGAGGAGAGCACTCCGATCTTCTGCAACATGGTTGCATGAGCCATCGAGCCGACCAGGTCATGAGACCACAGTCGCCAATCGAAGGAGACCGACTGGGAGAACTGGGCGACCTCTTGGCTGGGGCCATCCGAGAAGCGGCCGGAACGGGAGACGACGTTGGAGGGAGACGGGCGCGATTTCTTCATGTCAGACGCTGGGACTGAGCTTCGCAAGGGCTGGGGCGAAGTCACGCGGTAAGAACTTCAGGTTGTTGCTCCAGGAAAAATCAGGGAGAGGAAGTCCGCCCGTTCTGAACGATTCAGTGGGATCGGTCGCGCTGGCTGCGTCTTCTTCCGCAAGAGCTTCGTTGTTCACTCGATCCGGGTCTCAACCATAGGCCTTCCATCGGCCCGTGCCTCGCTCTCGCCTTGTCTTGCGAAAGAATCCGCGACGCCATCCCTTTCCTCCCAACTGAATCGTTGGCTTAGCGTTCTGGAGAGTTCGGAGAGACGCTGCGCGGACTGGTAGTCGATGGGTCGGCTTGCCATTCACCGGACCCGAGGTAGGGCTTGAGCCGTCCCTTGAGTGTTTCCCGGGCCCGATGGATCAGGGACTTGGTAGCCTGCAATGAGGTGCCGAGAACCGAGGCGATTTCCTCGTAGCTCAATTCGCCGTCGCGACAGAGGGCCAGCGCGGTCCGCTGCTTTTCTGGCAACGCAGCCAAAGCCTCTTCGACGAGACTGAACAATTCACTCCGTGTGACCTCGGCATCGGCGGAGGGTTGTCTGCGGTCTTCGATTTGCCTCAGGGGGTGGTCTTCATCATCCGGCCGCGGTTCGTCGAGAGAATCGGCCGGATGTCGCACGCGTCGACGGATCTCATTGAGGCAAAGGTTGCGCGCGATGGTGAAGAGGAAGGTGGAAAACCGGGCCGTTGGTTGATAGCGGCCTGCGGTTTTCCACAGTTGAACGAAGGTGGCTTGTGCCAGGTCTTCGGCCTCATCCGGGTCTGGTAGGGTGCGGTAAATGAAGCCGATGACCGGTTGCTTCCAACGCTCCACCAACTCGGTGAAGGAGTCCCGATCACCCCGCTTGACGCGCAGCATCAGCAGGGTGTCGGGATCCTGACCGGGGTCGGTGGGTTGGTCGGGCATGGGTTTCGCAGCCACTCTTGAAAATTGGCCGGGCAATAAAGTGCGCCGGTGGGTCGCAGGAGTGGGCGGGTGCGCGGATGCGCTATTTGAGCGGAGCCTTGCCCTGAGCTTCGACGAAGGCCTTGGCTTTGGCGACGAAGTCGTTGGGGTTCTTGGCGAAATCGCCGCTGTCGGTCTCGATGGCCAGACGGCCCGTGTAGCCGCTCTGATGCAGTTCAGCGAAGAGGCCCTTGTAGTTGGCCTGTCCCTCACCGATGTGGGTGTCGAAAGACACGTCGTCGCCCTGGGTTTTCTCCACACGCTTGTCCTTGAGGTGGAGGTCGAACACCCGGCCATTGTATTCCCGATACACCTTTGCCGCATCGAAACCAGCGCTGGTGACCCAGCCCACATCCATGCACACGCCGATGCGCGAGTCACGATGTTGGATGACTTGCTTCACGACGGCCGGGTTGCCGTAGAGGCTCTTGAGACCGTGGTTGTGGACGGCGACCTTGACGTCGTACTCCTTGGCCAATTCCTCCAAATTGTCCCAAATGCGGAAGTCACCTGGCTCTACGATGATGAGCCGGATGCCCATGAACTTGGCGAAATCGAAGAGGCGGCGGTTCTTCTCCTTGTCGGTCGATGTGCCCGCGACACCGAAGGTATAGGCGCGCAAACCAGCCGCATCGAGGGCGGCCTTCTTCTTGGCCCACTCTTCCTTGGAGGCATTGGGGTCGATGTGGTTGCCGATGACCTGCAAGTCCTTGATGCCATGCTTCACCGCAAACTCGATGGTCTGCTCGAAGTTGAGGTTGCGTAGGGTCCAGGTCTGGATGGCCAGTTGGTCAACCAGATTGCCGGCCTGGGCGGAGAGCACGGCTGCTGCCAATGCCAAGGGTAGGAGAAGTCTCTTCATGGATTCGGAGATGGATCAAAGCAGTCTGTGACCCCGGATTCAAACGGGAAGCCGTACCAAAAAACTCTCAACGACGAATCAGCCCCAGATCTGGCGGTCGAGGGAGCGGTACTGGATGGCTTCGGATACGTGTTCGAGTGTCACGGGTTCACTGCCTGCCAGATCGGCGATGGTTCGCGCGACCTTTAGCACCCGGTGATAGGCGCGGGCCGAGAGATTGAGATCGGTGAGGGCATGCTTGAGGAGCGATTGGGTGTGGGTGTCGAGTGGGATGAATTGTTGGATTTCGCGCGGGCCGAAGCGGGCATTGCAGGAGATGGCTTTGCCGGCCAGTCGCTGTCTCTGGAGCTTGCGTGCTGCCTCCACGCGTTTTCGGATTTGCTGGCTGGAGTCGCCGGGTCGGGCCCGGTCGAGGTCGGTGAACCGGACTGGGGGGACCTCGACATGCAGGTCAATCCGGTCCAGCAGGGGACCGGAAATACGTCCGAGATACGACTGGATCTCACGGGGGCCGGAGCGTGATTCGGCCGGCATCTTGCCGTCGGGCGTGGGGTTCATGGCTGCTACCAGCATAAATTGGGCGGGAAATGTCACGGTGCCCGCAGCACGGCTGATGGTGACTTTTCCTTCTTCGAGGGGTTGCCGGAGTGTTTCGAGGACGGTGCGCTTGAACTCGGGCAACTCGTCGAGGAAGAGCACTCCGTGGTGGGCCAAGGAGATCTCGCCTGGAGTGGGGTGGGTGTTGCCTCCGAGCAATCCTGCATCGCTGGCGGTATGGTGCGGGGAACGGAAGGGACGGCGGGTGATCAGCGCCTGTCCTGGTGCCAGTTGTCCCACCACGCTGTGGATTTGGGTGGCTTCGAGAGCCTCGGCCAGGGTTAGTGGCGGCAAGATGGTAGCCAAGCGTCGGGCCAGCATGGACTTGCCCGTTCCTGGTGGGCCGATGAGCAGGAGATTATGTCCCCCGGCAGCGGCCACCTCGAGGGCACGTTTCACCGACTCTTGACCACGGACCTCGTTCATGTCCATGGACTCGCCGTCGCCTCCGAGGAAGAGCGCTTCGGTGTCGATGACCCGGGGATGGATGACGATTTCTCCGGCGAGGAATTGAGCAGCCTCCTGGAGGCTTCGAATGGGGATGACATCCAGACCGTTGACCACGCCCGCCTCGGCGGCGTTTTCCGCGGGCAGCAAGATGCCTCGGCAGCCTTCAGCCCGGGCCCGAAGCGCCAGGGCCAGGGCGCCCTTGACCGCTCGCACGGCTCCGGTCAGGGCCAATTCTCCCACCATGGCGAAAGCAGTGAGATCCCGCGGGGTGAGTTGCTTGCTGGCGGCGAGAATTCCCACGGCAATGGGTAGATCAAAACTCGGTCCTTCCTTTCGGACATCTGCCGGAGCCAAATTGATGGTGGTCCGTCCCGGCGGAAAACGGAATCCGCTGTGGAGGATGGCTGTCCCGACGCGGTCCCGGGATTCTCGCACCGCCGCATCGGGCAAGCCCACGAGGACGATTTGCTGGGGGCCGGGGCCGGAGTCGACTTCAACTTCCACGGGGAAAGCGTCGATGCCTTGAATGGAAGCGGATCGTATTTGAGCAAGCATGGGGCGGTGTGAGGCCTGAGCTGAAGCCGGTGACAAAGAACGATTCGCCGTAAGCCTCTCAGACCTTTCAAAACACCAGGGAGAAATTCATGGGTGATGCATCCAGGGCTCCAAAGAGAGACGGCTGCGGTGGAAGGAGGGCGTTCCAGTCTGCCCGTGTCGGCTCTGAGTCTTGGGGTTCTGATGGCGCAACACGTTTCGTCCCGAGCCTGTGATGCAGGCTCCGGTGTTAATTCTTTATCAGGTTCGATTTGCCCGTTGCGGGTGCTGTGCAGGAGGCTTAGAAAGAAAATGTCGCCGGCTTGCCGGTGGCAGGGCGGACAACGGAGAACCAACATCTCGTCCGCCCGTTCCGGGTCGGGGGCACTTGTTTCAGCAGGGTTCTCCACCCTCGCCTCCTTGGTGTGTCCGGCCCGGAACTCCTTCCTTTGTCTCTTCACCAGAAACGAAACAGGCGACCCGTTTCCGGGTCGCCTGTCGGGATAAAAATCAGCAAGAACCGTGGGCTACGGCTTGATCCGATAGAACCTTGTCTCGGTCGGGGTTACCGTCAGGGGGGAGGTGGCTGGTCTTCGAAACTCTGTCCGTTGAGTCCGGCCGTGTAGAGGCTGACCGCTGCCAGCGGGGTCAGTGCGCGGCGCCAAACGCCGAGGCCGTCGATTTCTCCGGAGCCCGTTTCTTGGTATAATCCGGTGGGATTCTGGCCGATCGTCGCCGGCAATCCCGTATCGACGTCGGTCGCTGCGGCCGTTGAGGTTCCCGAGATCTTGTAGGCTCGGGCAAGGATGCCGTCCTGATAGACTGAGACTTGGGTCTTTCGATCGAAGACATATACCAGGTGGTGCCACTCTGCGTCGTTGATGGACGATCGGAAGCGAGGGCTACTGGTTGATCGGGCGGGTGGAGCGTTCTTGCAACCATTCCACGTCCGGGTTGCGCGGAGTGGGGATGTCGGCGGAGCCGGCGGCCATCTGGACTTTCAATGGCGGCATGGTTCTTCCATCCAACCAGCGTTTGATCTCGGAGTGGCCGTCAGCGAATGAGGGTCCACAGGCCTTGCTGTGGTAGTAGACCGGTAAATCCATGGTGAAGCCGTACAGGGCCGCGTTTCGGGGGTGACAGCCGTTCATGCGGGTCATGAAGTTGGCCCTGTTGATGGTGTCTTCGCGCTGATCCAGGAACACCCAGGTCATGGAGGGGCCCGGAGTTCCGCGGTCTCCGGCGATGTCTCCGAAACGAAGGAAGAGACTGTAGTTCTGATTCTCGGCGGTGGTCTTTCCGGCAAAGCCTCCGAGGAAGAAGTTCATCGACATCGAACGGACTCGCGGCTTGCGCTGACCGTTGACGGTGACGAAGGAACGGTCCGAGGGGCATTTGTAGACGCTGGCGCTCTGGTTGTATTTCCAGAGCGGGCGCAAGGTGATGTCGGCCGTGGGGTCCCAGTTCTTCCGGTCCGCCGAGAAATCCATCTCTATGCGGGTCCAAGCGTAATTGTTGTTCGGGTCGTTGGCCTGGGCGTTGTGGCTGGCGTAGACAAGGAAATCCTGATTTTCCTCCGCATACATCCTCCACGCCAAGGTGAGTTGGCGGTGGTTGTTCATGCAGTAAATCCCCTGACCCTTTTGCTTGGCGCGTGCCAAGGCTGGCAGGAGCATCCTCGACAAAATGGCGATGGTGGCGATGACAACGAGGAGTTCGATCAGGGTGAAGCCGGAATGGATAGACCTACCGCAATGGGCATGGAACCTCATGGGCGTTTGGGTTGGGAGCGGCAAGTCTTCCGTCAGACCTGTAGTGTTTGATACTCAGAGATGCCCGAAAAAGATCAAACGCAACCAAAAGGTGACGGTCTGGTAAAATTTCGCGAGCATCCGGTGCGTTACCGCATAGTTCCGAAGGACCGTAAGGGTATTACAATACCAGATCTGCGATTCTTCGATCCCTTTGACTTCCGGGAGTCTGAGATCTGGTTGGGTTAGCGGAAGAGTCGCTGGAAAGCGTCCGGTCGAACCTGCGCCAGTTTGACGACGAATACGGCCGATAAGGCGATGACTACAACAATGAGTCCGAGCGCAACGGCCCGGAACGCTTTGACCCGCTGCTGGAAATTTTGTTTTTCCTGCTCCCGCTGCGTCTGCCACAGGGCCATTTCCCGTTTGACCTGCAAATCGCTTTGAATGGGGTCTGGGCTTTGGTAACTCCACCATCCCTCTTCGCGCTGAACGAAGGACGGCAACTCTTGGGGGAATTGGGATTCAGGGACCGATTGGTAGCCGCTGATGCGCCAATACTCGGCGTCTTCACGGGTCCAGATACGGGAGATGCCCTGATTACGAGAAAGG
>CAMATE010000084.1 GCA_945861075.1 Akkermansia muciniphila | reverse complement strand
GACACACCGCATTCCGTTTACCGTGAATGACGTGGATGGTCCGTTCTCGGATACCCTCAAGGAAACCCTGGTGGACGCGAAGTCCAGCGACGCAAGTATTTTGCCCAATGCCTATGTGAGGGTCACGGGTACCGGATCCAATCGCTACCTCGAGATGACACCTTATGAGGGTGCTTACGGCCTCACGACAGTGACGGTTACCGCCAATGACTCCATCGACCGGATTGAAAAATCCATCACCGTCAACTTTGTTCCTCGGTTGGCCTATGCAGCGATGGAGGTCAGTGAACCAGGACAGGCGACCGAGTCCTTTGGCACCGCCATCGACGATGATAATCGCATTGCAGGATATTACCGTGGGACGGGTGTGGGATCGGTTGATAAGCCAGTTTTCCACGAGCAAATGCTCTTGAATGGACCTGCCGCGAATGTGGGGACCATGACCGGCCAAATCATGGGTTTGAAGTCGGGTATCAATGGAACCAATCACTTCGTGGTCGGAGCCGTCACCTCCAAAGATATTTCCACACCGTGGCGGTTTTCCAGGATTCTGGTGGATGATCGGGACGCTGCTGCAGCACGAGCCCACGCGGCCGAACCGGATCCGGGTAAAAAGGACGGAGTAGCATTCGCCGCGCGCATCAGCGCCTTTGTTGGGATTCGTGAAGCCACCAATATCCTGAGTTTCCCATCGGACTACCGTTCGGGATCAGCACTTGCTGTCAATGCGTTCGGATCGCTGGTCGGCTATTTGACCAAGGCCGACGGGTCTGAATACCCGCTGTTGTTGGACTTCACACGAACCAATATCACGGCTGAAAATCTACTCAAGGACGGAGGCAATGCCCTGATCAACGGGCGGGCCTTGGCAGTGAATCGCTTCAATCTGGCGACAGGCTACAGATTGATTGCTGGCAAGAGGCGCGCCTTCACTCACAACGGAACAGTGCTTGCGGATTTGCCACTGACGACGGCGCCCGCGGGTGTCGTGGAGACGGTGGGAACCGGCATCGATGACACGGGAGTCGTGGTTGGGTACATGGTCAAGTCCGACAACAAACGGCAGGCCTTCGTGTACCGACCGGGTGCCGCCGGTGCCGCCGGTGTGTGGAAGAGCCCCTCCGGTACGTTTGCCAGCACCTGGGTGCAAAGCGAAGCGACGGGCATCAACACGTTTGGACAAATTGTCGGTGAGGCCACCTTGGCTGACGGTTCTCGAAGGGCGTTTTTGTGGATCGGAGACGCAGCCTACGATCTGAATGCCATCCTGCCCTTGGGCTCCAAGTGGAAATTGGATCGGGCCAATGCCATCAATTCTGCCGGCCAAATCGTGGGCACGGGTCGGGTTAGCGACGGAACAAAGGATCAAATCCGAGCCTTCCTCGCAACACCGGCCAGTGTGATTGGCAAGCGGGTGGCACGCCCGGAGGGAACGGTCGCACGCTCTCCCGTGATTGAAATCCTCGAAGCCACTCCCGGGGACAATTCTGGCAATTCATTCTTCTGGAGCGAAGTGGAGCGAGCGCTCTATGCCATTCGTCCGGTCAAAGCCACGATTCGCTGGCACCGGAACAACAACATGACGGCGCTCAACTTGGACGTGGTTTCAAGATTGACCGTGGCGACTTGGCCCAAGACTCCAGATATCCATATCGCTGGATCTCCAGTTGAGGTTCAGCCGATCAAGCCCGACAGCCAGTATTCATTCTACGGACTCCATTACACGACAACCCCCGGAGCCCTTGTGGATAGCGTCACCAAGGTGTTCAACACCTCGGAGTTGGGAACTGGACACTCGGTGGTTCGCTATCTGAAGAGCGGCAATCTGGCCCCGGATTCCACCACGCAATCCAATCTCTTCCATGTGGTGCGGACGCATCTCTGGAACGACCCGACTTTGCTGACCGATGCCGGGTGGCCCATCGGCACCCCTATTCGGGATGCCTACCACAATGATTATCCGGGTCGCAACGGCTATTTGTTCTTCGCCAAGACGGCCGTGGATTCCATTGGTGCCGATGCTGCCTACAACCGGTCGGCGCGGACGGGAACCCTCATCCCCGTCAATGAACTCCATCCGGAATCACCCATTGGTGATCAAGAACTGGTGGTCGTCTGGTACAAGATGAACAACGACCTCAACGTGGCTTGGGCGAGCAAGCCGGTTCGCTACACACCGTCTTGGCCGGTGGATGTCAATAGCATCGTCATTGCCAGCACCCGTGGTTCGGATCCGTTTGGGGTTGATCCTATCACTCCGGTCACCTATCCGGAGGCGCGGATTTACAACCAGCCGGTGCCGGGATGGGCCGGATTCAATCCCAATGAGGAACACGCCATCATCCTCCCGGGAAGTGTCTCCGAGGCCGCCTACGCACTGCGCAATGACTTGAACGATATTCGCAAGTACTCCAAGCCGTACGTTTTGCTCAAGTACCGCCACCCAGTGGATGGATTGTGGCGTCATCGGGTGTATCAGGTGATCACCGAACAACGACCCTTCCTCTTCGACTACCCGGCGACGGCCGGCACTGAGATTCAGCCTCCCTATCCGCTGAGCATCCTGCCGGTCGCTGAGGCGAATTACATTTCAGCGGGTCACGAACTGGCCCTCGAAGACTACAACGGCAAGATTTACGCCCGTCAGGCCGGTGTGGCGGGTGCGGTCAACAACAACCTGGTGCTCCGGCTCTACTATCCGATGCAGCCTGGCTTCTGGTACGACTTGGATGGCAGTGGTGCCAACGATGCGGGTGAAGGCACTTTCATTCCATGGCTGGACCGCAATCCAGGCACCACCGTGGGGACCCCTTTCCCGGTCCGCTACACCGTGCGCTGGCCCGATGCGGTGCCGATTCTCGAGGTGGGTGACACACTGTTCGAGGCCAAGAAGGGGCTGCCGGGCGTTGCCAACTGGGCATCGGCCCAGATGGTGTACGACACCCTTAATCCGACCTTCACCAACTCCTTCCGTATCGGAGCCGGCTACCTGACGGTGCCGCCCACCAACGTGGTCCGCCTGTATGATCCGATGAGTGAGCGCGTATTGGTTTTGGCCAAGGCCTTCAAGCTTCCGGATGCCATTCGGATGATGGATGCACCGGCCGGCCGTCGTGCCTTCCGGGATCTCCCGTATCCCATCCAATTGCGCCTGAGCTATGATCCGATGGGACACCGACTTGGGTTCAAAGGTCATTACGACAACGCCACGGTGGGTGAGCCTTTGTTGTTGCCCAATATCCTGTCCCAGGATGAACGAGACCGCATCAAGCAACTCGATGGTCCGGGCAACAGCGAGTTCGACAAGGTTGTGGATGCACTCTACGAGCTGACCCGCAACCCGAATAAGTTGGATCTCAACAAGGACAACATTCCCGACAAGACCTTCCTAGTGGGTTACCAATACCCGATCAGCAAGACCAATTATGTGAACGGCTCCGCTGTCGGTTTCGAGTACGACACTTCGCGCATCATTGTCGAATCGTTGCCTGCGGGTCTCAAGGCACTCACTGCGGCCGTGGGTGAGAACATCCCGGCGGTTCCCAGTCCGGGTTCCGCAGCAGTGTTCGCTGGCTCGACTTGGCTCCGGTCCGATTGGCTGCCGACAGGTGCTCAGGAATCCTTCACCTGGGAAGCTTGGGTGAAACGTGCCGAGAACAACCGCGACGACGTGGTCCTTTCGAGAGGTGTGGATACCGATGCAATGACCTTCCGATTCACTGCGCTGAATCAGGTGGAATTCGCGCTGGGATCCGATGTGGTGCGAACGGCGATTCGGTACACCGGCGACGTCGCCCAGTGGCACCATTGGGCCGGCACCTTCAATGGGGCGACGCGTCAGTTGGAGCTGTTCCGCGACGGCGTGAGTGTCGCTGTTTTGGATGTCACCCGGTCGTCTTGGCTGGCCGCAGGCCCGCTGGGCATCGGTGGCAATTCAGGTTCCGGTCGCTTCAAGGGTTCCGTCGATGAGGTGCGCATCTGGCATGGACAGGTGCGTGATGCTTCCCAGCTGCAGGCCTTCCGCGACCAGACTCTCGTGGCTGGGCAGAAAGGGCTGGTCGGTTACTGGTCATTCGACCAGTTGGATGGCGACAAGTTCGCTGATGTGAGCGGATTACGGCGCGACCTCGAAGAGTTCGGTGCGACCTTGTCGACTTACAACGGGGTCAACCCCGGGACGTTGGCCAAACTCTACACGCTACCCGAATGGGTGGCTCAGAAGCCAGCGACGGTTCGCCGGGTCGATAGCATGGCCGTGCTGCCCAGCTCACCCAATTTAGACTATGTAGCGATTCGGTTGCAGGCGCTCTTGGTGCCCCCGCTGTCCGGCAAGTACACCTTCTGGATCGGGGCTGATGACCAGGCCGAATTGTTTATCTCCACCGATGAAAATCCCGCCAACAAGGTGCGTGTGGCTTCGGTTCCGTCTCCGACCATTGGTACGAACGATTGGGAGCGATTCCCGTCGCAGAAATCTGTCGAGGTCGATCTGAAAGCCGGCCGTTCCTATTATATCGAGGCTGTTGCCGCCGAGATCACTGGCACCGATCATCTGGAGGTTCGATGGAAACTGCCCGATGGGTCCTGGGAGGGGGGTAACGCGAACCTGCCCATCCCGCAGCGCCGTCTATTGCCGTATGGCGTCGGAGGCACTGCGGTTGCCATCGGCACCATCACCACTGAGACCGTCAATGGTCAGTCGTGGGGCATTCCGCCGCGGTTCGTGACGCTCATGCAGAACAACGATCCCGGGTTGGCGGGTTTGCCCGTCACGCTGTCGGTGATCGCCATCGGTGCGGGTCCTCATGGCGGCGATATGAAGGTGCTGCCGCCTTCCAATGTTTTCGACGAGCGCCTCACCCTGCGTCTCTCGAGCGACTATGGTGGGCAGCCCGAGAAGTTCGACTTCGAGTGGTGGTACAAACCTGACACCGCTGATTTCAAGAAATCGCTCCTGCCAACGCTCAACAGCGACGGCTCGGTAGGCAATGCCAATGGATGGATCAAGTACACCCCGGGCTCCGGCATGGGTAAGAACATGATCACCCTGGGAGAGAATGGCGAATCGGGTCTCTTGGTGATGTCGGACAATTGGTTCATTGCCCGTTATCGGGGTTACAATGTGGGCAACAGTCGCAATGTCTGGAGCCCGTGGATCGGCGATCCGGCAAGTCTCTCGACTCCATTGCCGATGTTGGCCGAAGGCTGGGTCAAGCGGGTGGTGCGCGGTCTGAATCCGTTCGATGAACGCGCTTCGGATCTCAGCACGGCCTCGGCCTCCGCGCGTATCTCCATGCTCGAGCAGGCGGGGCGTCGCTATGAGGGTGATGTGGCCTTCAATCCGGATCCCAACTACTTGAACAAGATCGGCTTGATCGAGGCTTATGAGACAGTGCTTCGCCGCGCGCGCTCTCTCAGCACCGATGGTTCGCCGCCGGTGAACTACGCCCCGGCCAACACGGCACTGCTCTACATGGGCAGCCGTATCAGCGACCTCTATACGTTGCTGGGTAATGAAGCGATGGCGGATGCCGCCGATCCCACGATTGGGTTTACCACCAGCGATAGCTACGGTAGCTTGGCATCGTCCATCTTCGCCTTCCAAAACCAGCTTGATTCGCTGCTTGAAGAGGAATTGGGACTGTTGCGCGGCCGGGATGACAGTTCGGCCGGGGTGCAGGGGTCTCCGATTTACAATCGCCTCTTCTGGAACTTTACCCAGGGTGAGGGAGAGGTGGCTTATTCTCAGGTCTACAACCTCAAGGACAAGAACGCCGACGGTAAGATTGATGAGAAGGACGGCATGATCATGTACCCTCAAGGACATGGCGATGCCTGGGGTCACTACCTGACGGCCACCAAGGCCTACTACAACCTCCTGAGGAACCCCAATTTCACCTGGGTTCCCCGCTCCGAGAACATGGTCTTGGCCGGTGTTCCGGTGAAGGTGGACTACCTGGACGAGCGCAAGTTTGCCATGGCCGCGGCTGCCAAGGCCAAGGCCGGTGCCGACATCGTCAACCTTACCTACCGCCTCAAGTATGTGGAAGAACCCTCCGGCCAATGGCAGGGCTATTCAGATACCGACGCCAGCCGAGCTTGGGGTGTGGATGAGTGGGGCATGCGTGCCGGTATGGGAGCCTATTTCGACTGGGTGATGGCCAACGCCATTCTCCCTTCGCAGGATCCGAACCCCGCACACACCGGCATCGACAAGATCGATCGGACCACCGTCAAGGAATTGAATGAGTTGGCTGCTGCGTTCGGCTTGGTGGAACGCCAAATGGACCAAGCCGACCAAGGCTTGAATCCGCTCGGTTTGGCTCAGGGCGTTGTTCCCTTCGACATCGATCCAGCCTTCCTGGATGACGGTCAGGGGCAGTTTGAACAGGTACAGGAGCGTGCCAAGGATGCGCTCGACAATGCTATCTCCTCGTTCAACCACCTCAACAGCATGAATCAGGCGATCCGGGGATCCGGTGATGCGGCCCAGGATTTGGAGTATGATCTGGAGATGCAGGACCGGGAGTATACGACCCAACTGGTTGAGATCTTTGGGTATCCGTATGCGGGGGATATCGGTCCAGGCAAGACTTACCCCTCGGGCTATGACGGACCGGACATGCTTCACTACATGTACGTGAACACTCGAGAGATCGGGAACAACAACACCCCGCCGGATCAGGCCTGGACGGGCTTGATGGCCAAGATGGATTCGGAGTTGTCCAAATGGGGTAGCTTGAGGTTGCGTGACACCGACCTGACTCGAACGACGGACGTCTTGGCCGGAACGGAAACCATGTCAGTCAACTATCCGTTCTCAGCTTCGGGCTTCGCCTTCGAGGCACCTGCTTCATGGGGGCAGCGTCGCGCACCAGGCAGCTTGCAAGAAGCTGTTTCGGATCTGGTCCAAGCCGAAACCCGTCTCAAGCAGGCGCTCAAGGAATACGACAAGCTCCTGAAGGATATCGATGAACAAGTCAGGCTGTTGGACGGGGAATTGGATGTGACTCAACGAACCATCGAAATCACGGAGGCCGGCAACAAGAGGACTTCTGATCTCCTGACGGAAATCAACAAACTCAAGGCTGTCCAGATCAGTCTGAATCGGGGTCAGGAGGCTGTTGCATTGGTGGGTGATTCCATTCAGGAGTCCGTTCCGAAAAACTTCGTTGCAGGTGCTACGTTGATTGCGGGTCTTGCCGCCGGTGGTGGTGTTGTCACCGGAGGTGACGTGGCCTCGGCAGCCCGAGGCGCGGTCAAGGCTGCGTTCGGTCAGTTGGCCATGAATGCATTCGGCATCGGGTCAGATATCGCCGAGAACAGTGTCAACGGTCTTGAGAAAACCCTCCAGACGACGGACATGCAGAGCAACCTCGACATCACCAAGGCTGAGCTGAAATACGAGCATCAGCAGAATCTGAAGCAGGTGGCTTCGATGATGCGTGAAGAAGCTCCGCTCCGCCTGGAGATCTACAACCAGAAGGAAGTGGTCCAGCAGGCGGCCGGCCGAGTGCAGAGCACATTGGCGGGGGCTCAACGAATCGTTGAAGCGCGGACCGCCTGGCGGAAGCAGTTTGCCGGTCGGGCCACCGAGTTGCGCTACAAGGACATGGCTTTCCGCATCTTCCGCAACGATGCCGTCCGCCAGTATCGAGACCAATTCGAGTTGGCAGCTCGCTACGTTTATTTGGCGGCAACCGCCTATGACTATGAGTCGAACATGGTCGGATCGGAGGGCAACTCTGGCCGGGCCTTCTTGACCGACATCATTCGTCACCGTTCGCCCGGTGTGGTCCAGGACGGCTCACCCCTCGCAGGCATTCCAGGCTTGGCCGATCCGATGGCCCGGATGAGTGCCAACTACAAAGTCATGAAGACCCAGATGGGCTTCAACAATCCGCAGACCGAGACCGGCAAATTCTCGGTCCGCAATGAACTGTTCCGAATCCTCGATGGCACCAACAATGCCGCGGCGCTCTGGCAGGCCAAGTTGAAGGAGTCCATGGTGGACGACCTTTGGAAAGTGCCCGAGTTCCGTCGGTATTGCCGTCCGATGGCTCCGGAGTCTGCCGGTGCCCAGCCGGGCATTGTCATTCGCTTCCCGACCACCGTCACCTTCGGCCTCAACTTCTTCGGTTGGCCGTTGAGTGGTGGCGACAGTGCCTACGATCCCTCGCAGTATGCCACTCGCATCCGCTCAGCGGGTATCTGGTTCGAGGGTTATGACGGCAAGGGAATGTCCATGACTCCCCGGGTCTATCTGGTGCCGGTCGGTGCGGACGTGCTGCGTTCACCCAACGGGTCCAATTTCGAGACCCGTTTGTGGCGCGTGGTGGATCAGAAGATCCCCTTGCCGTTCCCAATTCAACAGCGCCAGCTGCAGGATCCGAAGTACAGCCCGATGCTGGATTCCTTGGGAGGTTCCTTCGTGGAAATCCGCAAGTTCTCGTCGTTGCGTGCCTATCACGACAGCGGTGACTTTGATCCATCGGAGGCGTCTTCGGACAGCCGCTTGGTGGGTCGATCGGTGTGGAACACCCAATGGATGCTCGTCATCCCCGGTGGCACCCTTCTCAACAACAAGACTCAGGGTCTTGATTCGTTCGTCAATTCCGTCAGCGACATCAAACTGTTCTTCCAGACCTATGCATACTCAGGCAACTAATCGACCGCTGTTGGCGGCCTGCCTTTTGTGGGCAGCGAGCTTGGTCGGGGTGGTGTTTCCCGCGATCGGCGCTGGTATTCCCGAGCCTTACAATCTGGTGTACGGGGTGATCAAATTGGGCAAGGCAACGATCACCGCTGCCGATACCAATGTTGTGGTCGAAGCGCGGCGGTTCCCCACCTCCACCGCTTTCGCCAGTTACCGCATGGGTTCACGTGCTGCAGCGGGAAACTACTACGCGCTGCAATTGAGCGTGGAACAGAAAGTGACCGGACAGAACATTTCCACAGAAGCGAGTGAGTCCGGGACGGTGGTTTACCTGACAGTCTTAAGTGGCGGGAGGGTCATGGACCAAGTTTCCTACACGATGGGTGGCCGGGGGACGGCTCGGCAGATCGACTTCGGCAATGTCGACAACGACAACGACGGTTTGCCCGACGGATGGGAACAGGCCTACCTCTATGGCCTCGAAAGCGGACCTGAAGATGATCCGGACCGTGACGGCGAGACCAACAGCAATGAATTCTTGCTGGGACTCAATCCATTGGTGATGGATGCCCGCCACCCGGCCGACATCAATCCTGCGGATGGACGACTGACCATTCAGGAGGTCTCCGCCTACTACACGGCTTGGCGAAACGGCACCAACCAATGGAACCAGACTTTGGCCAATGGAACCACAGTGGCTCGGGGTCCGGTCCCGATTCCGGTGGAATATGTGACGCGTGCCACCTTCATCTGGGAGCGTGGTGAAAAATACGTTTTGAATGCGAAGACCGCTTCATCCGCACCTCTTTGGTGGGTGCCTGAGACGACCGCGGGGACAAGTTCGGTGGGTGATGAAATGGCATCCAAGGACAGCGGAGGTACTTTGGATGGATCGCTGGCCGTCTTGGATGGCTCCAAATCGCGTCGTCCGGCCACCTCTTCGGCTGCCAAATCGGAGAAGAGTCCGATGCGTGTCGTCAGCACCGCACCAGTGAACTTCGCGAATGGCGATTTGGTCACGGTCACCAATGATGTCACCATCTTGTCCGGTCTGCGTACCTATGCGGTGGAGCACTATCCGCCAGCTGGCTGGGAGATCGTCGCCATCAGTGCGGGTGGCTATTATGATTCAGTGTACCAGCGGGTGAAGTGGGGGCCGTTTTTTGATCGGCAGCCGCGGCAATTGACCTACACCATGAAAGCGGTGAAACCGGCTAAACCAACGGACGCGGTGGCGCTGGTGGGTGCCAGTGCCTACGATGGAATTCCGGTGGAAATCGAAGGCCAGCAGGCGATCTTCATCATCCCTGGAGAAGACCGTCGTTTGGTGCTCCAAGCTGGAAGCACCTTGGGTCGGTGGAAGCTGCAAGGCCAACCGGGAAGGATCTATGAGTTGAGCCGCTCAACCAATCTTTCCCAGTGGATGCCAATACAACAAGTGCCTGCGGATGACGCTGGCTTGGTGGAATTTACGGATGATCGGATGGTCTCCGAGACTTCCGGTTATTTTAGGGCTCGGGAATTGCCTTGATGTCAGGTCCTCGCACGAATGCTGGGCACGGTTGGATTGTCACCGGGCTGTGGATCAGCGTGATTGGGCTATTCTGGGGCTGCGGTGACCAGTCCTCGTCGGTTTCCACCCAGCGACCGAATTCGCTGGAGGGATACCAGATTCAAAATGAGGAGTGGGGCAGAGGATGGTTGGCTCCCGAACGTTTGGCCCAGCGGTGTGATCGGGTGATCGTGGCCGGTTGGGATCGCAGTCGAAAAAGTGGAGATCCGTGGGCCGTATTCGAGACCTTGGAGGTCCAGTCGGTCCAACCGCCTGAGTTGGGGTCCTCCCAGCCTTCAGGAATGGACGGCGTTCGGATCCAAGCGTTGGTCCCCGGAACGAAGACTCTGTCCACCCGAGCGGAACGAGAGGCATGGTCGAAATCCTTCCGAGCAGCGGGTTGGGTGTGTGTTCAATCCGAATGGCGGACGGTCGGATGCACCCGCAACGGGACCAATGTGTTCACCGAGGTCGCCATGAACCTTCACCTGCTTCGTACCAAGGACCTGATGCGTGCCGAGGCCCGAGGTCAGTGGCGCATGGAATGGAGTCTGACCAATGACTCGCCCGCCGCGGTGCCGCGTTGGACGAGTGCCGCTTGGAAAACCGGTCAATGGCTTGAGAAGTCCGGGACCCCTCGGTTTGTCGAGCGCTGGTCGGCTGCTCTCAAGCCGTCTTCCCGGGGAGGCGGCATGGTGGATCCGCTGATCGTGTCCGACTGGGATGGCGATGGGCGCGAAGACCTGATTCTGGCCGGAGCAAACCGCTGGTTCCGCTGGAACTCGGCGAGCGGATGGTCCACCAACCGGATCATCCCCTTCGATGATATCCATCTCCAAGCGGCTTCTGTCGCTGATTTCGATCGGGATGGCCATTTGGATTTGCTGGCCCCCGGCGGGCGTCAGTTCCAACTGTTTCGTGGCAACGGGGCTGGTGGGGTGGAGTTGCCCCCCGTCCTGACGCCGGCTGCCGTGCTCAAGGATCCGATGGTCTTGGCCACCGTGGATATGGACGGTGACGGCGACTTGGATGTTTGGGTGGGGCAGTACGCGGCCGCCTTCGAGTCTGGACACACGCCGACTCCTTTTGATGCAGCCACCAATGGGCCACCTGCCTCGCTGTGGCGCAACCTGGGCAACGGCCGGTTCGAGGAGTGTTTGTCTGCCAGCGGTCTCGATCGGGCCCGCGACCGGTTCGTCTTTTCCGCCGTCTTTTTGGATACGGACGGAGACCGCCATCCGGAGTTCCTGCAGGTGTCCGATTTCAACGGGGTCGATTTTTTCCGCGGTAACGGTCCCGGGAAGTTTGCTCAAGAGACCTCCAAAGCCTTGGGAGAGACCCGCGGTTTTGGGATGGGTCATGTCGTCGGTGATTTCGACCGGGACGGACGTCCGGACTTCATGATGATCGGGATGAACTCCGCACCGGCAACCCGCATGGAAGCGGCCGGCGTTCATCATCCCGGGTTCCCACGGGTGCGGGAGGGACGACGGGAAATGACCCACGGCAATCGGGTTTGGCTCAATCGGGGCGGAGGTCGTTGGGAAGTGGCCCCTTGGGAACGACAGGTGGCTGAGACCGGTTGGGCCTGGGGAGCTGCCTGGCTGGATTCCAACAACGACGGGTTGGGTGAATTTTACGTGGTCAACGGCTTCATTAGCAACGAGTCGGCTTGGGATTATCAAGCGGAGCACTGGTCGACCGAAGTTTATCAAGGGGGGGGCGAGCCCGACGCTGCACGTGCCGAATATTGGCAGCGTCGCTCTCAGATCAAAATGGAGAGCGGAGCCTCCGAGGGAGGACACCATCGCAATCAGTGGCTCGTGCCGGTGGGTTCGGACTGGCAGGAATTGGGCTGGCTGGGAGGCGTCGCGCTGCCCGAAGACTGCCGCAATGTGGTGGCCTGGGACTACGATGGCGATGGGCGTCAGGATCTTCTGGTGGTCACCCAGGAGGAGTATCCCACGCCGCAGATGGTGCTGCGGGTTTTCCACAATGAGCATCCCGGTGCCGACTGGTTGGCCGTTCGGGTTCCTCCCCAGGCCGGGGTATCGCCCTGGGGTAGTGAAGTGACGGTGAATTTTTCCGATGGTTCCGTGCGGCGTGAATGGCTGGTGGACCAGCAGGGATTCCGGACCCAACCACCTCCCGTGGCCCACTTTGGCCTTGGAAGTGCGAAACCGAAATCGGTTCGGGTTCGCTGGCCCGACGGGTTGGAACGGGAG
>CAMATE010000083.1 GCA_945861075.1 Akkermansia muciniphila | reverse complement strand
GCAACCAGGCTTTCATGGTGTTGAATACCCCGCGGACATTCACCGCCATCACACGATCAAAATCAGCGCCGGCCGTGGTCAGGAGTGTCCCGACATGACCAATGCCGGCATTGCACACGAGAACATCCACCCCGGGATAGCGCGCGGCTGCGGCTGCCAGGTCGGATTCCGAAGTCACGTCGAGAGCAACGGCATCGGCTCGTCCACCCGCTTCACGAATCCGCTGGACGGTCGCCTCACCCGCTTCGATCCGAAATTCAGCAACAAGCACCCAGGCACCGGCACGGGCAAAGGTTTCAGCGATGCATTGACCGATGCCGGATCCGGCACCCGTCACCAGAGCAGTCTTGCCGTCGAGACGAATCATAGGAGGCGATTGATAGGGGGTTGAAAGAGGGCAAATCGTCGACACAGATCACACTGCAAGGCGAGGAAAAGGCCGCGGTAACAAGCTGAAAGGCTGCTACGCATCCCACCGACCCCCCCTCGCACCTGAGCATCTCGGAAAGACAAGCCAAACTGGCACCCCGATCCGACAGCCCACCCCAGAGACGGGAAGCTATAAACAAACCACCTGCATCCAACCAGCCGTTCCAAACTGCGCTTCAAAAGGCGTGACCGCCGCCCGCGCCGTGGACTCGTCCGGGAAGAGCGCAAAGGTGGTGGAACCACTTCCCGACATGAGCGCGGCCCAAGCTCCGTTTTCGCGGAAGAAACGCTGGTACAAATCCAGGATCGGATACTTGTGCAAGGCCGGGGCTTCCAGCGAGTTGTAGAAACACTGGCCGGCCTCGGCAAGATCACCAGACCTCAAGGCACCCTCCAAGGCATCGACCCGGCCCGGGCGACCATTGAGGGCCACCGGATGTTGAGCCAGTTCTCGATAGGCCCAGGCCGTCGAGATACCAAAACCGGGATGGTACAAAATCATGCCCCGACCCCGAAGCGCATCAAACGGAGCCAGCGGCTCGACCCGTTCTCCTCGGCCGGTAGCTCGGGCTGGTTGATCCTGAAGGAAAAAATTCACATCCGAACCCAGAGTGGCCGCGATGCGATCCAAAGAACCCAGCGCCAACGGTTGCCCCAACAACTCGTTCAGGCCAACCAATGTCTGGGCGGCGTTAGAACTACCCCCACCCAAACCAGCGGCCAGCGGGATCCGCTTGGTGAGATGAATTCGAATCCCCTGCCCGGCTTGTTGAGCCTCAACCAAGAATTGCTCGGCGGCCCGCACCACCAGATTGCTCCGATCGGTCGGCAGTTCCGGATGGTCGCAGCTGAAGTGGATCCCCGACTCGCCAGCCAATTCAAAGGTCAACTCATCACACAGCGGCACCGGGTGGAACAGGGTCTCCAAGTCATGAAATCCGTCGGGCCGCCGCCCGAGGATATTGAGCAGCAGGTTGACCTTGCAGGGAGAGGATCGGATCAGCGGCATAAAAAAGCGCTCCTGCAGAAACTGCGGGAGCGCGGGAAAGGGGTGGTAAAGGGCATTCCGGTGAGGGAACGCCCAAGTCCTCAGTCGATGACGCGGAAGCGGCTGCCCGGGATCACCGGAGCCACATCCGACGCCTCGAATCCGAGGGAATTATCGGTGGCCGTCACGGTGGACTTGCCGAGGGCGCCGGGCTTGTAGCTGTCCGGGTACACCTTGTAATCAGGCTTGATGTAAGGCTCGCTGGGAATGGGGAAGCTCAAGACCTCCACCGCGCCCACGACCGTACGGCCGATGGTGCGATTGACGCCCCGAACAACGCCCACCGTTCCACCGTGCGCACCGCCGAACAGGGCACCCTGTTCGTAGCTGCGCTGGAGTTCACCGAGGCGGAACGGCTCAGAAACGTTGTTGAGTCCGCGACCAAGCTTCTGCTCGGCGCTGGTGCATCCGACGAGCACCGCGGCCACGGTCACAAGGAGACTCACCGGCTTGAGAAAGGAACGCATAAGGTTGGAAAATGTGGTGGGAGGTTATCGGCGGAGCCGGTGGGTGCAAGCGCGGACTTCATCCGACAGGCGATGATTTTTCACGCGCGCTCGTCCGGCGGCAAGATTGCGGCTGCTTTGGCTGCTTTTCGCCCCCACCACCAAGCAATCACCAAGCTGATTTCATACAGCAGATGCAGCGGGAGGAAGAGCAGAAGCATGTTGAGTGGATTGCCATCGGGCGTGATGAAGGCGGCGATCACCAGGCCAGCCACCACCCAATAGGAACGGAACTTGGAAAGCTTGGCGGCATCGAGGATGCCAATCTTAACCAGCGTCAGCAGGACCAGGGGCAATTGAAAGGCCACACCCATGCCCAACATGAACCAGCACACGAAGCTGATGTATTCATCGGCCTTCCATTCGTCGGCTGCGAAACCCAGCCAGTTGGAGAAACTCACCGTGGTGCTCAAGCAAATCACCAACAGGACGAAGTAGCAGAAAGCAACCCCCAACAAGAAGAGGAAGGTTGCCCACCCGCTGACCTTGTACACGAACGACTTCTCGTGCTGGTGCAACGCCGGCAAGATGAACTGGGCAATGAAGAATAGAATGAAGGGAATGGACACGGTGATGCCGCCAAACATGGCGATTTGCATCACCACGCTGAACGCTGTCACAGGCCCCAGCGTCTTGAGCTGAACATCGAAAGACCGAGTGGCAATGGCCGGAGGGTTGGTGTCCTCCTGCAATTTGAGCACCAAGTTGGTCCCCACCAACGTGGGAGCCAATCGGAAAACCGTATCCCGGTTGGTGGCCACCCCGGCGATCCCGCTGTCATTGGGCGTCATGCGAGTGAGCACATTGGTACCCAGCATGAAAACCACCCGACCACTCGTGGAGTGGCGCATGCCCTCGGCGACCATCAGTGGCCACTTGAGGAACTGGATGACCACATTGCTGCCACTCAGGCAAAGGATGAAACCCAGAAACACCGCGACCGCACACTTGATGAGGGTCCAACGAAGATCCTCAAGATGCTCCAAGAAGGTCTTCACCGGCCCACCGCCCGCCTCGTCCGAGTCCTGAAAGTCAGGATTGGGGGGCAGCGAGGGGGCCAGAGTGTAATCAGAATCGTCAGCCATGCGTGCTCAAATCAGTCCGCTCAGGTCAATCAGACCCCAGACTGAGGCTAATCCGCTAGGATCGCGATCTCAGCCAGGGCCCATCCCTGCTCGGGAAAGACCGGAAAAAGACCCTAAATCAGGCCTTGTGACTGTGCGAAACCGTGTCGGAAGGCGGACGCACCGGCGGGGTGGTCGGCGCCGCAGGGCGCTCTGGCTCGTCCATCACGCGCTGCACTTCATCCTGCACATCCTTGGACGCCTTCTTGAACTCCCGAATGCCGGTGCCGACGCCTTTCATCAGCTCGGGCACCTTCTTGGCACCAAAGAGGACCAAAACCACGATGGCGATCCACATGATTTCGGTGCCGCCAATAAACGCCAGTATCGAAGTCTCCATAGGATTTCCGTTCACTTGTTCCCAAAGCTAGGCCCTGCCCCCCGTCCACACAAGCCCACAAACACCCTCCGCCCTTTCCGCTTCCGTCAGGCAGCAATGATTTTGGCGCGAAGGCTTACTTTTATAACACCGCTCAGCCAGCACGACTGATCCCAATGAATCGTTGAATCAGGCTGATCACTTAGCGCCGGCGCCGGAGAAAACCGCCGGGATGGTCCGCAAGAGGATCTTGAGGTCGAGCCAGATGGACCAGTTGTCGATGTAGTGGAGGTCGAGGCGGACCCACTCCTTGAAATCGGTCACGTTGTTGCGGCCGCTCACCTGCCACAGGCAAGTCAGGCCCGGCTTGACGCTCAGGCGGCGGCGGTGGGCCATGTCGTCGAAACGAGCCACCTCGTCCACCGGCAGCGGGCGTGGGCCCACCAGACTCATTTCGCCGCGGAAAACATTCCACAACTGCGGCAACTCATCCACCGACCACTTGCGCAAGAACCGGCCCACGGGAGTCACGCGGGGGTCGTTGGTGACCTTGAACACGGGTCCACTCATTTCATTGAGCTTGGCCAACTCGTGTTTGAGCTGCTCGGCATTGGTCACCATGGTGCGGAACTTGAGCATGGTGAACGGGTGCCCGTTGAGCCCAGCCCGACGCTGGCGGAACAGCACAGGCCCGGGAGAAGTCAGCCGAACCGCCAAGGCCGCCGCCAAGAACAACGGCGAGGTAGCCACCAAGAGAGCCATTGAGCCAAGGAAATCAACCACCCCCTTGGCCATGGACTGCCACGTCTGATCAGGGCCGGTGCGGAACACCAGCACCGGATGTCCGGCCAATTCGTCCACGGTCGTTTGAGAAACCCGGGTCTGGAAGAAATCGGCGTGCAACCAGACCTCAACACCCTCGAGTTCGCAGACTTGAATGATCTTTTCAATCTGACCAAAAAGAAACTGCTTGGGCGCCACCAGAACGGCATTGGCGGCATGCGAATGCAATAAATCCGTCAAGACTGAGATGGAAAACTGGCCGGGATCCAAACGGGCTGCGACAGAGATCTCACCTTGGGCATTCTGCTTCAAAGCCTCGTCCAATCGGCTCATTTCGCGGTCGCCACCGATCAAGATCACGCGCCGACGGGCTTCCTGGCCAACCATCCGAGATTGAGCCCAAAGCCGCAGCAGCTCTTCCTTGATCACCATCGCACAGACAATCATCGGCAAAAACAGAGACACCACGCCGCGAGCTACCTCCTGCTTGGTGAAGAACATCGCAACGATGATTGCCAATGAAACCCAGGCAGCCCCTCGAAGGATCTGAGACAGTGATTGCCGTCGCGATGCCAGAACGGCTCGATGGTAAAACCCTTGAAGCTCAAGCAGCGGAGGCGTCAACGGCACCACCACCAGCAGGAGCCATTGGTATTTTTGGAAATCGCCGATGACATCGTCCGGATCAAGGCGAGGCAGCGAACGGATGAAATGAGCCAACCAGAAAACACCGCCGAACAGAGCCGCGTCGATGAGCGCATGGACTTTGTTCAAGAGTTGGCGTTGGCGGAGCAGCATGCGGGTTGCTCACGGATAACCTTCAAAACTGGTTTTGTTAAGCGAATGTTCTACAGCAGCGTTAGAACCCATCGGTCGTGGGGTGAAATTCACCCCGTGAAAGCACACCACTTTACTCCTTGGCAGGCCCAATGCAGTTCCTAGCGTCTCCTCTGCGATGATTGCAACCCAAGCGATTCTCTGGTCCCGCTTCCAACGTCATTATCTGGATTGCCCCACCATCGGGCTAGGACTCGACATCAGCCGGGTCCCTTTTCCGGACGATTTCCACTCCAAGATGGAACGACCCATCCAGAAAGCACTGAGCGACATGGCTCAACTGGAGCGGGGTGCCATCGCCAATCCGGATGAACAACGAATGGTGGGCCATTACTGGCTACGGAATCCGACGCTGGCTCCCACGCCGGCCCTGGCTGAAGCCATTCAAAGCACGTTGAAGGCGATTGGCACTTTCACCGCCCAAGTGCATCGCGGAGAACGGGTTGGCTCCTCCGGACCCTTCAAAAACGTTCTGGTCATCGGAATCGGGGGGTCGGCCCTCGGTCCGCAATTCGTGGCCAAGGCGCTCGGACAACCGCGCTCCGACAAGCTCATACCGTATTTCTTCGACAACACTGACCCGGACGGTATGGACCAAGTCCTCGCCACTCTGGAAGGCAAGCTGGGGCAAACCCTCGCGCTGGTCATCTCGAAGTCCGGCGGAACTCCGGAGACGCGCAACGGCATGGTCGAGGCACGGGCCGCCTACGAGCGGGCGGGTCTGCGCTTTGCCGCCCACGCGGTGGCCGTCACGGGCGAAGGCAGCGCCTTGCACAAGACAGCCATCGCCGACGGTTGGATCCAAACCTTCCCCATGTGGGACTGGGTGGGTGGACGCACCAGCGAATTAAGCGCAGTAGGCCTACTGCCCGCCGCCCTGCAGGGCCTGGACATCCAAGGACTGCTGGCCGGGGCCAAGGCCTGCGATGAGGCCACCCGAAACACCGTTACCCGAGACAATCCCGCCGCACAACTCGCACTCATGTGGTACTTCCTCGGGGAAGGTCGGGGAACCAAGGACATGGTGGTTCTCCCCTACAAAGACCGCTTCGAACTCTTCTCCAAATACCTCCAGCAACTCGTCATGGAGTCCTTGGGCAAGGAACTGGATCTAGACGGAAAGGTGGTCCACCAAGGACTGGCCGTGTACGGAAACAAGGGGTCCACCGACCAACATGCCTACGTCCAGCAATTGCGGGATGGCGTGGCCAACTTCTTCGCCGTGTTCATCGAAGTCTTGCGCGATCGGGACGGGTCCAGCGTCGAAGTGGAGCCAGGCGCGACCAGCGGCGACTTCCTGAGCGGATTCTTCCTCGGCACCCGCTCCGCCCTGTACGAGTCGGGTCGCCCGAGCCTGACACTCACGGTCCCCGATGCTTCCGCATTCACCGTCGGAATGCTCATCGCTCTCTTTGAGCGAGCCGTGGGTCTCTACGCGTCACTGATCCACATCAACGCCTACCACCAGCCGGGCGTCGAAGCGGGCAAGAAGGCCGCCGCGAGCGTGCTGAGTCTGCAGCGTCAGGCCGTGGCGCATCTGGCTGCCAACCCTGGAACGGCTTTTTCTGCCGACGCACTGGCGGCCGCGATCGGAAACGTCGATGCAGCTGAGATGATCTTCAAGATTTGCACGCACTTGGCCGCCAACCGACGAGGGGTGCAAACCGCCTCCGGTGTCGGATTGACAGCAACCTTCCAAGCGCTCTGAACAAGAGGACCCAAGACACAACCTCGGCGCACGGGCTGCGATCGGAACTAGCTAATAGAGACAGTGATCCGACAGCGATATGCGCTTGTCCCGCTCGCGTTCAAGTTCCAGCCTCCTTTTGAAATTTCCAATGAAACCACTACTGCTGATCGGGGCGTTGCTCTTCGCTCTCGCTTTCCCTGCCATGTCTGATACCACTGCATCCTCCAAAAACCACGGTCACCTCCGCCACGTTGTTGCCTTCAAGTTCAAGGACACCGCCAGCCCGGCCGAGGTGAAAAAGGTCGAGACAGCATTTCGCGCCCTGAAGTCAAAGATCCCCCAGATCGCCACCCTCGAGGCGGGCACCAACAACAGCCCTGAGAATCTCAACAAGGGCTGCACCCACGGTTGGATCCTGACCTTCACTTCCGAAAAGGATCGGGACGCCTACCTCGTCCACCCCGATCATCAGGAGTTCGGTAAACTGGTACGTCCCTTGGTGGCCGATGTGTTCGTGATCGATTTCTGGGCGAAGTGAGTTCGCCAGTCGGTCCGATCTTCAGATTTCGCCCATTGCCGACATGCGTTGTTTCGTCACCGGCGCCTCCGGTTTCGTCGGAGCCAACTTGGTCCATTCACTGAATGCCCGCGGGCATTCAGTGCGTGTGCTGTTGCGCCCCGGGGCAGATGTCCGAGGTCTCACTGGCGCCACGTATGAGGCCGTTTCGGGAGACCTCTCCGACGCAGTGCCGAAACTCGCCCAAGCCATGGCTGGATGCGACTGGTGCTTCCATGTGGCTGCGAGCTACGCACTCTGGTTGCCCGATTATGCCCCTATGTTCCGGGCCAATGTCGATGGAACGCGCAACATCCTGACCGCGGCGCATCAGGCCGGGTGTTCCCGCATGGTCTACACCAGCACCGTCGGCTGCATCGGACTTCCCAAGCCGGGCCCCGATGGATTGATCGTCCCCACCGATGAAACCACACCGGTGGCCGAGTCCCAGATGTCCAACCCCTACAAGCTCTCCAAATGGCGGGCTGAAGTGGTGGCACGGGAATTAGCTGCAGCCGGGTTGCCGGTGATCATCGTCAACCCCAGCGCCCCGATCGGACCGCGGGATGTGAAACCCACGCCTACGGGGCAAGTGATCGTGGATTTCCTGCGCCGCGCGATGCCCGCATATTTGGATACAGGCCTCAATTGGGTCCACGTTCGGGATGTCGCCGAGGGTCACATCTTGGCCGCCGAAAAGGGGCGCATCGGTGAGCGCTACATTCTGGGACATGCCCACGGGAATTGGACCATGAAACAAGCTCTCGACACCCTTTCCGAGATCACCGGCATCCCTGCCCCCCGGTTTCAGGTGCCCTACACGGTCGCCTTGGGTGCGGCACATGTGGACGAGTGGCTCGCCAGGATCACTGGAAAACCTCCGAAAGCGCCATTGGCTGGAGTCCGCATGGCGGCCTACAAAATGTGGTTCAACCCGGCCAAGGCCATCCAAGAACTCGGACTCCCGCAAACCCCACCCCGACAGGCTTTGGCAGATGCTGTCGAATGGTTTCGAGCTCACGGCCACGCGCCTTGACGCAGTTCGGTCCGGAACCTCCTCCGAAAGAAACCTCGGAGAGAGCTCAGTAGAGCATGCGAGACTGAGTGAGTGTTGCGGCTACGAATGGCTGCTCCAACAGGCCACAACTTTATCAGGGCTTCACGGCCGGGGTGACCGGAGAAGTAGAACGCACCGGTGGAATCGGAGTGATCGACTTGAGGTGGTTGTCATCAAGGCGATCGCACGCCCACAGCACACCCCGCGTCACCAGATCCAAATAGCGATCGTCGCTGACCGTCTCGTTGAAATGCCCCAGCGACGTACTGAAGACCCGAGTGGATCCAAAGCGATTTACCCAAGTGATGGCGCAGTCGTCTTCACCTTGCGCTCCCCGCTGCAGCACAGTGGCCGACGGAAAGACTTTCACGTTGTTGTAAAGTTCCTCATTGCCCGTCAGCCAATCCCGCCAACCCAGACCACGGATGATGGGATGTTGCTTGTCGACTGTGCGGATCTGGATGGGGGTGGCCTTGCCATGCTTCATGGATCGAAGACCAAGGTATTCCTGCCAAAGTTCACCCGGAGCGGCCCGGTAACTGTGGACAGCACAGTGCAGATTCACCCCCGGTAGCCCGGCACGATGCGGAGCGAGAATTCGTGAAATCCAATTCGTATCAGCGACCGCACCGAAACATTCATCATGGATCACCACATCGTAGCCCTTCGCCCAATCAGGGTTCTCATAGAGAGGGATCTGACTCTCCTTGGAAGTGCCTCCCTGCTGAACCGTATCCACCGTGATTCGAGCCCGCGATTCAATGCCCCGCTTGAGCACATCTTTCTGGATCGGGTAATCGTGGCAACACCCTCCGCACACCAGCAACGCCCGCAACGGGCGGAGCTCGGCGGCAGAAATTCCCAAGTTTGCCGCCAGCATCCAAGCCATGGCGACCCACCAGAAACGGAACGGAGCATTCATGAACAATTGAGACGGAACCAGGGCCTTGAGTGCAAAGGCGGGCCAACTGGAGAGGAAATCAGTCCAACTTGCGCACCCAAATGTTGCGGTAGCGCACCGGATTACCGTGGTCTTGCAGCATCAGGGGGCCTGTGTGAGTTGCGCCTGTAAATTTCGCCGACACCGAGGCGTCGCCCAGAACGGGGATATGGTCCTGAACCAGCACCCCATTGTGCAGCACCGTAAACGAGCCTGGCTGAACCTTGCCATCTGCACCGGGTTTGGGCGGATGGAACACAATGTCGTACGTTTGCCACTCACCCGGCTTCCGGCAGGCATTCACTAAGGGCGCATTGTGGACATAGAACGAAGCTGCCTGGCCGTTGAAGTAGGTCTTGTTCTGATAGGAATCGAGCACCTGGATCTCGTAGCGTCCCTGAAAATAAACACCGCTGTTACCCCTTCCCTGCCCCTCACCTTTGACCTCGGCGGGTGAGGCCCATTCCAGATGCAACTGAATCGCGCCAAATTCCTGCCGGGTCATCAAACTCTTGCCGTGAACCTCCATGTTGCCGCTCTCCACCTTCCACTTCGGCTCGCTGCCGTCGTCGCTTTTCCATGCAGAGAGGTCTTTGCCATTGAACAGAACGATCGCATCGGACGGAGGGGCTCCGGCCGTTCCCGGCGTGACGACAGCCGGTTCACGGTCGCCGGCAGGAGCAGCGGCGAAGGACACCAGAACAACCGAAGCGGCGGCGGCACGAAGCAGGGATATTGCGCGGAGATTCATTGGGATCGGGGGTTTTCAGCGTTGCTGAAGATCGTTGCCGGAACCTTGTCGAGGTCAAGGATTCCCAAAAGTTTTCACCCAATCTTCTGTGTTTGGCCTTTGTACCCGACTTGGTGCCTTTGGTAACACTTCAACACCGTGAGTGCCTCTGCTCCCAGCCTGTTGCTGCTCATCCCCGCCTACAACGAGGAGAACCGCATTGGCCCAGTATTGAACCAGTACGCCGAATACTTCGGCAGGCACTATCCAGGAAAGTTTGGTCTGGTGGTTGTGCTCAACGGTTGTCGAGACAACACGCTGGGTGTGGTTCAAGAAGCCGAGAAACACCACCCCTGCATCACCCACAGCGAATTTCCAGCGGCCATAGGCAAAGGTGGGGCCTTGATTGAAGGGCTGAAATTGGCCCCACTGGCAGACCTCATCGGCTACGTCGATGCCGACGGGGCAACGCCGCCCAATGCCTTCCATGACTTGGTGAAAGCGCTGGAGAACCCCGTCATTTCTTGCGCCATCGCTTCACGCTGGCTTCCCGGAGCCATCGTTCACCACTTCCAACCGGAGAACCGCCGATTCGCCAGCCGCTTGTTCCACCTGTTCGTGGAGATGTTTTTCCAGATGCGAATTCTGGACACTCAATGCGGAGCGAAAGTCATGCGACGCCAAGCCGTCGAGACCATCCACGATCGACTTTCTCTCGCCGACCTCGCCTTCGATGTGAACTTGCTTTACTCACTCAAACGGGACGGTTTTGTGATCCAAGAAATCCCGACAGAATGGGCAGACAAGAGCGGCTCGAAGGTGGTTTTCAATCTTAGGACCAGCCTGAATATGCTCCTTTCCTTGATCCGTCTGAGGCTGATTTATTCCCCCTTTTACCGCTGGCTGGGCCCCTTGCGTCCGCTGGAAGCGTGGCTTTACACCCAACTTCGCGCGCCGCAACCCGTGCGACATGAAGCTCCCTCGGGTGAAATCAGCACTGCGGTCTCAGACCGAAAACCTGGCATCACCGGTTCGAAATCAGAGTGAGCTTTCCGTTTGAGGGACACCCCTTTCTAACCGAGCCGCCTCGCGACTGAGAAACTGCTCCACCGCCTCAAACTTCGCCACGTTCTCTGGCTTGAGCGCCATCAGTGCACGATGGGCATCCAGACAGCATTTCAAGATCTCTGATTTTGAGGATGGTTGGAGCGCAACTTCCGTCGTTTCCGGAATCAGCGAGGTCTGTTGATCAACAGCGAGCAAGGTGACTTGCGCAAGGACACCGTGGTCGTCCAATCCATCGAGAATGCGCTGTGGAGCCTGATATAGGGCAAACATTGTTCCCACCGATCCCACCAATCGAGAGAGTGTCCCGGAAAACCCGCTATCCATGAGGAGAGTGGCCGATAAATCCAATACGACGCACCGAACCCCCTGATCCTTCAGGCGAACGACAAGCTTTTCGAAAGCAGGCGCGGATTCAGCCGCAGCCCGCCCCACCAGACGAACGAACGCCTGAGGACCATCCAAACCCACCGAGATGGAACAACCGGGCAAAGCCACGAGGTCACTATCCGGGTCGAGATTCTGGGGTCAAGACATCGCCCAAAGATATAGACTAACAATATCAGCAAGCAGAACCACCTAACCATTGTCCAAATTTTGCTGACGGACGTTTTCAAGCAAACCCACGGCCACGAATCCATGCGAGCCGAGGGAAGAACCTCTTCGTTTCGCCTCCCCTACCCCACCACATCCACCCGGAGATCGCGCAACGCCATCAGGCCTGGCAGCGGCACCGCGCGAATCGGGCGTGCACCGCTCCGGCGATTCGGGCCAAATCGTTCCCGGTACCGCTCGAACACCCCGTCCACAAACCCCTTCGACCCCAGCACCACTCCATCGGTCAGGTGACGGATCCGTAGTCGCAGCACCTCTCCAGGGCTCAACTTCCCGCCGTCCTTCAATGCCGCCCGGATCGCATCACGATCCAGCGCCTTCTTCTTGCTGTGTCCCGAATCCACCGAGCGCAGCAGCAGCCCAGTTCGGTACTCCGCGGCTGCTTCACCCCATGTCTTGCCATTCAAGAAACTCATCAACCCTCGCCGAATTCTCCCATTCCCACCGGCCACCGCAGCCGCGTAGCCGCAATGGCGGTATTCCTTCGGATCCTCCACCAACCCAGCCCGCACCGGATTCAAATCAATGTACGACGCCACCGTTTGGACCGCCTTCGGGCAATCCTCCACCAGCACACTCTTGAAACGTTCCGCCCACAGCGTCCCAAAGCGTTCGCTCTGGCGGTTGAACCAAAGACTGAACCGCTGCTTGAACTCCTTCATGAACACCGAAACATCACCCATCCGCCCCAGCAGCGTCTCGCGCACATGCCGATCGATCCGTCCCCGCTGCTCAACCCCTTCCCGTGCCAGCACGCTGAGAAGCCCCTTCTTCCCGTAAAACCCCTCTGCTCGCTCCAGCAATTCACCGTCAGAAAGTTCTCGTGCAACC
>CAMATE010000082.1 GCA_945861075.1 Akkermansia muciniphila | reverse complement strand
AGCTGATTGATGATTGGGTGTACATCGCCGGTCCGGTGCTTCCCAACAACCGCTTCGGCGATCCGCTCACGTCCGTTGGCAGGTTCGGCCAGAACGCCAACTTCGCGCTGCTCAACACCAACCTCGCCACGCGGGTGAAGGTTTATCCGTGGCAGACCATCAATGCCCCGTTCGACAGCGCGGCGGGCCAGAAGTTCTCTTCGCAGCTCATCGCCAATTATCAGATCAACGACTTCGGCAAGATCGTCAACCGGACCTACGGCGAGACCATGGAGTCCCGCAAGGCCTCGGGTTATGGCTACACCGAATGGGTGCCGGAAAACTGGATGGCCAACAACCGTACGGAGCTCCACTACGAAATCACGCCGGCTGTCGCCAATTACGAGCTGCCCATCAAGACCATCAGCGGTGTGGACTTGCGTTACCAGTCGCTCGTGTCCTATCAGGATTTCGGTGTCGAACCGTTCTTCCTCTATGACGTCACCCAGTCTCCTTCGACGTTCCGTCTGCCTCCCACACCGCTGGTGACCACCTATGGTGGAAGTTCATTGCTGGTGCCGGGTGCCACGGGCTATGGCTCCAATGGATTCGCATCCGGCGACCAGAATTCCGAGATCGCCCAGAGCGGCTTCTTCACCCAGTGGGACATGAAGCTCCATGACAAGTTTTCCATCATCGCCGGCGGTCGTGGCGACCTCATCGGGGCCCAGGCCAAGAGCCCGGACTATGTCGGCAAGGCGTCGGGTTCGAACTACAATGTGTCGAGCGACGTCTTCAACACCTCGGTCTTCATCAGCGGCATTTACAAGTGGACCCCGGTGCTGAGCAGCTACGCCACCTACAACGTGGTCAATGCCATCCAGGGCAACCCCAATTTTGGCGGTGTCGACGGCACCTTCAACACCAAGAGGTCTCTCGAAAGGTCACTTTCCGCCGAGAGCGAGCTCATCGAGGTGGGTTCCAAGGCCAGTCTGTTTGAGAACCAGGTGTTCGTGAGTGGGGCGCTCTTTCAGCAAACCCGTTTGGCCCCACAGTTGGTCGGCAATCCGATTGGCATCGAGACCCAGGGTGTGGAGTTGGAGTCTTTCTACCAGCCCAACCGGAATTTCAACGCCAGCGCCAATTTCACCTACCAGAACGCCGAGCAAGATGACTCCAGCTACCAGCAGACTGGAAATTACTTGGATGGCTACCCGGTGGGGTTCCTGGTGGATGGCGCTTCGGGCACCGGCCTCGGCTCTCCGAACTACACCACGGTGAAGCGCGGCAAGATCCGCGCGGCGAGTGTCCCGCAGGTCATGTTCAACTCCTACGTCACTTACCAGTTGGACAACGGCTTCGGGGCCAGTTTTGGTCCGCAGGTCACTGGCGAACAGTGGCAGAACCAAGAAGGAACGCTGCGTATCCCCATGCAGTACGTCATCAACGCGTTCGTGTTCTATCGCCAGCCGAAGTGGGACGTACAAATCAACTTCTTGAACATCACCGACCAACGGAATTGGACCTCCATCGATCCGACTTTCGCCGGCAATGATGTGATTTATCCGGAGCAGCCGTTCCGGATCAGTGGTCAGATCCGTTTCCGGTTCTGATCGTGTGCTGAGTGACGGGGCCCGGGTCGGTAGATCAGGCCCCGGCAACCGATCTTCGCCAGGGCCCGACATGCGAGCAATCGCCCGTGGGGCACCTCGATGACGAGGCGCTCTTGGGGCGTGCCCCGTGCGCTATTGAGCGGGGTTTAAAACCACGACCGCCGAAGGTGACAGGGGCAGGTGAGGGGTGAAGGTGGTTCCCCGGCCTGGCTCGCTCTCGACGGACATCCAGCCCCCGTGTTCATTGAGCTGGCGGCGTGCGGTGCTCAGGCCCAGACCCGTGCCCTTGCCGGGAGCCTTGGTGGTGAAAAACGGTTCCTGGATTCGAGCGAGGGTTTCTTTCGACATGCCGACGCCGGTGTCGCTGATGCGGATCTGGATGAATCGGCGACCTGGCCACGACCCATCGCCCGGCGCCTGCGTTGCCGACTCTGCGATGCGGGTCTCGACCGTCAAGATGCCGCCGTCGGGCATCGCGTCCCGGGCGTTGACGAAGAGGTTCATGAACACCTGATCCATGATGGATCGATCGGCGTTCACCAGGAGTTTCGAGGCGGATCGGATGCGGCGAATCTCAATCCGGTCTCCGAGGATTCGCTGGCTGATCTTGATGAGGTCGTCCAGTGCTTCGTCCAAGAGGAACTCCTCAACCTTGGATCGTTCCTTGCGGCTGATGTGGAGCAAGCGCTGCGTGAGGCTTGTGCCGCGATCCACCATTCCAGACAGGGATGCGACCAACTCCTTCAACTCCTCGGGAGCCGGCGGCTTCATCTTGGCCAGATCGAGGTGCAGCCGCATGACGGCGAGGATGTTGTTGAAGTCATGGGCGACCCCTCCAGCTACCTGGCCCATGAGATCCATCTTCTGCGCCTGGCGGAGTTCCGCCTCGATGGCCATGCGCTCGGTCACGTCCTGCCAGACAGCTGCGAGGTAGGTGCGCCCCTGGACGCGGATTGGCCGGGAGTGGAGGCGGACTTCGCGCACCGAGCCATCTTTCGCGCGGTGTCGGGTGACCAAATCGCGCTTCTCGACCTGCCGAAGGTCTTGCAGTTGCGTGGCGATCTCTTCGCGGCTTTGCTGACAGTCGATGTCGAAGAAAGTCTTGGTTGAGAACTCCTCCTGGGAGTAGCCGAGGGACTGGTGCGCCGTGGAGTTGAACTCAAGGAAGCGTCCTCCATCGGGGTCGATCACGCCGATCGACTCAGCGGACTGGTCAACCAGCGCTGTGAAGAGGCGTTGGCGCTCGATCATGGATTGGCGCTCAGTGACGTCCGACATCGCCCCGATCACGCGCACCGCGCGGCCCTCCTCCCGGACAATGAAACATCGGGTCATCAGGAGCGCCCAAGTGCCATCACCGCGGAGGAAGCGGAACGTTCCCGACCAGTGACCTCCGCTGGAGGCGATGGCCACCTCGATGCCGGTTACCACGTCCTCGCGGTCCTCCGGGTGGAGACGATCCCGCCAAGTATTGATCGTCGACGAAGGTGAGATGCCGTCTCCGCAGAGGGCGAGAAAGGTTTCGCTCCAAACCAAATCGCCCGTTGCCAGATCCCACTCCCAGAAGCTGTCACCGGAAAGCTCGACCACGAAGCGGAGCAGAGCCTCGCTGCGTGTGCGTCGTTCTGTGGCCTCGCGCAGATGGCGACGCCCCGCGGCCTCCCGGAGTTCCCTTTGCAGTGCCGGCACTAGGCGCGAGAGATTGTCCTTCCGGACGAAGTCAACGGCCCCCTGCCGCATCAACGCGGCCGCGCGGTCTTCGCCCACGGCTCCCGAGACCACCAGAACCGGGATGTCCAACCGCCGGCTGGTAACCTCTGCCAACACTTCGGATGCGGTGAACCCGGCTAACTGGTGGTCGGTCAGGATCGCTTCGAACATCCCTTCTGAGACGAGTTGGCCGATCTCCTGGATGTCATCGGAGACAATCGGTACAAAATCGAAGTCCGAGCGCCTGAGTTGACGCAGCAGCAAGTCGAGGTCGCTCGGGTTGTCCTCGACGACGAGCAGTTTGACCGGCTTGTTCATCCGACAGGTTTAGGGCAGCCAATGTTGGTGAGGGTCCAGTAGTTGGCGACGCTGACGTAGAGAGATTGGAGCGCGCGAATGTCAATCGGTTTGGTGACGTAGCTGTTGCAACCCCGGTCGTAGGCTTTCCGGATGTCCCGCTCCTCGGTCGAGGAACTCACCATGACGACCGCGACGTCGCGGAGATCGGGATTGCTTCGGATGCGGGTGAGGAGTTCGATGCCATCAAGGCCCGGAAGGTTGATGTCGATCATCATCAGCCTCGGGCGGGGGCAGGGTGGGTGTCCCGGTGAGCCTAGGAGCATATCCGCTGCGGAAAGGCCATCCCCAACCACCACCAGTGTGTTCGCAGGATTGCTCCGCTCGATGGCGCGACGTGCGATGTCGGCGTCTGACTCGTTGTCCTCAACCAGAATGATGGGACCGCTGTTAGATTGCATGATGACCTTTAAGTTCTGTTGGGGAAAGTGCGCCCTTCTGATGGGAAATTAAAATCATGGTGACGGAGGTGCCTGAGCCTGGGGTGGATTCTACCACAACAGAACCGCCATGGCGCCGGGCGATGCGATGAACCGTTGCCAGACCAATGCCAGTGCCCGGGAATTCGGAGGCGCGGTGAAACCGTTGGAAGGGAATGAACAGACGGTCCCGGTTGGAGGGAGCAAACCCTGCACCGTTGTCGCATACCCGGAACCCCCGGCCATCCGGGCTCTCTACGGCCTCGATTCCGATGTGGGCCTCGGGGCATTTGGAGGTGAACTTCCAAGCGTTTTCTAGGAGGTTCGTGAGGGCGATTTCGCAGAGCACTGCGTCCCCGTCGACCAGGATCCCAGGTAGGACTTCGATCCGGACGACACGATCTGGTTGGGCCTCGGCGAGCCGGTTCAGGATCGTCGTACCGAGGGCTGAGACGTCGATGGATTCCACCCGGATCTCCGTCCCACTGATCCGCGACAGCGAGAGCAGCCCCTCGATGAGCAGCCCCATGCGATGTGCCTCGTTCCGGATGCGCTCGAGGTGACGCTTGCCGGTGGCGTCCAGTTGGGAGCCGCAGTCCTCCTCAAGGGCGTAAATCCATCCTGAGATCCCGCGGAGCGGTGCCCGGAGGTCGTGGGAGACCGCATAAGAAAACGATTGCAGCTCGTGGGTTCGTTCTTCGAGGTCCCGGGTTCGGGATTGGACTGTTGCCTCGAGGTGTTCTTGGTGTTTCGCCAGGGCCTGAGCCGCCCGGTTGCGCTCCGCGGCGAGGGTGGACAGCCACAGGGTGGAGGTACCGGTCACCAAATTGAAGAGGCACGCCGCATCGTAGGAAGCCACCGGGTCAAGGGTTGCGAAGGGGCCCCGGCCCATGTTGGTTGCCAGCGAGATGACGACTCCTACGATGGCCCCGCCGAAGGCGACCGAACGCGCGCCCAGCGAAAGGCTCACCCAGTGAATGAGCAGGTATGGGAGAAAGGCAAGGGTCGGGCGCCACATGGGCGTAGCCCCTTCGGGCATGGGTAGTAAACTCAGGAGCAAACCCATCGCGACTCCGACGAACAAAACGATCCTTCGGTTCAAGGTGCTGGACTGGTCGCGGATCTCGGCTTCCCGGCCCCAAAGCCAGATCGGGGCGATCAACACGACGGCGGCGGCGTTGCCCGACCACCAGCTCCACCAGACTCGCAGGATTTCGGAATTGGGGAACTTCCCGGTGAAAACCTGCGTGGCTGTGCCGATGATCGCGCCGATGTTGGTGATCATCGCCAGTGTGAGCACCAGTTCAGGAACCTCCTGAGGCGTGATCCGTCGTTTCGGGAGGCCGAAATGTTTACGGAGCAACAGGCTGCCGATGTAGGCTTCGAGGACATTCGGCAACACATTGTGCAGCAGGGACAGTAGTGAGGGATCCTTGATGGTGCGCATCAATATGGCACCCAGACCGACTCCAATCGCTGCGCTCGGCCCCCAGAACGTGACGGCGGTGAGCCCCACGGCCGATGGGAACCACAAGGTCGGCCAGAGCTCACGTTCCTTTGCGGACCAGAGCCCAAATTGCCCGGAGAGGGAATACGCCAGCGCGATAATCACCGTCCTGACGATGAGCGTCAGTACCGGCGACTTCCTGATCGTGGCGACAATTGCCTTCATGGGGTTGGCCAGTGTGCGGGGTTTGCCCTTGCAGCTGGACCGCAGTGGAAAGTAGGAGAGCTTTTTGGACGTTTTATTCGGTAATTGGGTCGTCAGCCTTGTTTTCTGGAGGAGACCTTTTCACTGAAAGTGCCAGATCGCCATTCCTTGTCTACCTTGGAAGCGAGCATTTGCCATCCGGCTTGCTCAAAGGCCTTGCGAACCAGATTGAACTGGGTCTCCAGGATTCCGGCCAGAACCAGCGATCCGCCGGGGGCCACGCGGGCCAGAAGGCGATCGCGTTCAGCGATCAGCAAGTCATAGATCAAATTGGCGCATACGACCGAGTAGCGCTGTTTGGGTTTCTTGGGAACTTGCGTGATGTCGTCCTGGGTCACCTTTAGAATCTCGGCAACGCCGTTGAGTTCGGTGTTCTCGTTGGCGACTCGCACGCAGTCGGGATCGAAATCAAAGGCGCTGACGGGTTGGTAGCCCAGCTTGACCGCCGCGATGGCCAAGATTCCGGATCCGGTGCCGACATCGAGCATGGACTGCGCCGACTGGGGATCCCGGAGGGCGACGAGTTGCTCGAGGCAGAATCGGGTGGTTGCATGCTGGCCTGTGCCGAAGCTTAGTCCCGGGTCGAGAACCACCAGCGCTTGGCTCTTTTTCGGTGCCCGGCGGCTCCAGGTGGGTTTGACCAGCAAGCGCGGGCCGAGATCCAGCGGCTTGAAATGGCGCTTCCACGATTCAGACCAGTCGCGGGCGGGTACCTTTTTGACCTGGATTCGCGCCGGCGCGACATCAATCCCATCGGCGGCCAGAGCCTGCAGGCCCTCACGGAGTCGGCGTTTGATGCCAGGCACATCGCGGGTGGCGATCTCCCCGTAAACACTCACCGTGGCCAGTCGGGTGACGGCGTCGGCAAAGGAGGAGGGTGTTTGCCCGCGTTCCAGTTCCAGCAGGACGCCCACGGCATCCTCCGCGGACAGGGAAGTGGTGATGGAAATGGATCGGAGGAGTTTGCTCATGCGTCTCGCCAAGGGGTGAAATTGAGAAGTTGGACTTCGGTGCGTGGGCGGCCGGCTTTGATTTCGCCGATGTCCAGCCAAGTCACTGAAGCGTAGTCGATCTCGAAGTGCTCGAACTTGCTCAACGGCAGGTCCAGCAAGATGGCCAGCGCCATCCGAATCACGCCGCCGTGGGCGTAGACGGCCACACGTTGGCCCGCCGATGCGCGGAGGATTTGTTCGATGGCTTGCCCAACCCGGCCTTGGAATTGCGCCAAGGTTTCACCGTCGGGGATGGCGTCGGTCTCGAGGTGCTTCAGCCAATCGTAGGCGCTCATCCCGAAGCGCTGCTCGACTTCATCCCAGCCGCAGCCCGTCCAGGCGCCGAAGTCCACTTCGCGCAAACCGTCCATGAGCACGGGTGCCCCCGAAAACTGGCGGCGGAAGGGTTCCAGTGTCAATTGGACCCGCTGCATGGGGCTGGCGTACACCGCATCGAAGGATTGGCGGCTCAGCCATGACGCCAGAGCTTGGGCCTGGGTATGCCCTCGGGCAGACAGGGCCATGTCGATCGTGCCGCCGAATTTCTTGTGGTAGAGATCCTCCACCTCGGCGTGCCGGCACAGGAAGAGTTGGGTCATGGCGTGATCAGGGCCTGGCGCTGGGCGACGATCAATTCTTGGATTCCTTTTCGTCCGAGAGCCAGCAAGGCGGCCAGTTCGGAGTCCGAGAAGGTGGCTTCTTCACCGGCAGCTTGAAGTTCGATGAATTGGCCCCGGTCATTCATGACCAAATTCATGTCGACCGATGCATCCTTGTCTTCGGGGTAGTTCAGGTCGAGAAGCGGTACTCCGTTGAAGACCCCCATGCTGACGGCCGCTACCGAACCCGTGATGGGATTGTCATTGAGCAAACCGGCTGATTGAAGCTTGGCAATCGCCAGACTGACGGCCACGAAGGCGCCGGTGATCGAGGCCGTTCGCGTGCCCCCGTCGGCTTGCAGCACGTCGCAGTCGATGCACAGCGTCCGGGCGCCAAGGCGTTCCAAGTCCACCACGGCCCGGAGCGACCGTCCGATGAGGCGTTGGATTTCCTGGGAGCGCCCGTCGAGCTTGAGCTTGGAGATGTCCCGGGCTTTTCGGTCCAGAGTGGAGTAGGGGAGCATGGAGTACTCCGCCGAGAGCCAACCGCCTGGAACCTTTTGATCCTTCATCCACCGGGGCACTGATTCCTCGACGGTGGCAGCACAGATGACCCGGGTGTTTCCCCATTCAATCAGCGTCGAACCCGCAGCGTGCGGGGCGATGTGGTTCTGGAAGCGGATCGGTCGGAGTTGGTCGCAGCGGCGCCCATCGGTACGAACTGTGTCAGTCATCGGGCCGGTGAGGCTGGGTGATTTTGGCCAAAAAGCAACGGGGACGGCGGCTGATTGATCCATTTTGACCTTTACGCTGGTGCGTTGGGTTCCGTAAAGCCATCCGTACATGGAAGAGTTGGGCTTTCCGGACCGCCACCACCTCCTGGCCGCGGAGGGTTGGCTGGGTTTGGGAGATGCCATGGAGGCAGAGTTGGAATTGGCACGCTTGAGTCCCCAATGCTTGGGGCACCCCACCGTCTTGGAGGTCGAGTGGCGCATCCATTCCACTCGATTGGACTGGGAGAAAGCTCTCGATGCGGCTCGGTGTTGCATTGAGGCGGCTCCTCACTTGCCGGCCGGATGGATTCACCAAAGTTATAGCCTCCACGAATTGGGTCGCACAAAGGAAGCATTCCAGTCGTTGCATGCCATTGTGCTCAAATTTCCAGACGAAAGCGTGATTCCGTACAATTTGGCCTGTTACTCCTGCCAGATGGGGGATTTGGAGGCTGCCCGACGCTGGTTTGATCAGGCGGTCCGGATCGGAGGCAAGGCGACGATCAAAGAAATGGCCGAGGATGACCCGGATTTGGAACCGCTGCTTCCGTACATCGAGTCGCTTTAGCCACGCCGTCACTCTCCTATCGCCGGAATCGTTATTGCCAAGAATTCAACCGGGCCTTTCCGGGATCGGCACAGCCTTGTTCGAATAACTAACCTGCTGAATCGTCCAGAATGATAGCTTGTGAAAAATTTCACGAACTCACTTGACCCCCAATTCGCGAAGATTAGCGTCCGACCGGATCGAAGGTCCAAACGGGAAAACGAAATGAACAACACACTGAAGGTTGCCGCTATGGTTGCGGCTTTTGCAGCTTCCAGCGCTTTTGCTGGTGAGATCACCGGCAAAATCAAGGTCACCGGCGAGGTTCCCCCTGCCCGGGAAATCACCCCGATCAAGGGCGACAAGATGTGCGGCGCGCTGCACACCAAGCCGGTCATGACCCGCACCTACGTCGTGGGTGCCGATCACGGATTGGCCAATGTGGCTGTCTACATCAAGGCCGGTCTCCCGGCGGGCAAGACCTACACCGCTCCGGCGAACAAGCCCTTGATTGATCAAGTGGGCTGCGTTTATGAGCCGTTGGTCACCGCGGCCATGGTCGGACAGACCGTGGACATCAAGAATTCCGACGCGTTCATGCACAACGTGAACTGCCAGGCCAAGTTGAACAAGCCCTTCAACTTCGCCCAGACCACCCAGGGTGCCGTGAATCCGCGCGTGTTCGACAAGGCGGAATTGGCCATCAAGCTGATTTGCAACGTCCATCCCTGGATGTCCGGCTACGTCCACGTGTTCGACCATCCGTTCTTCGCGGTGTCCGACAAGGATGGCAATTTCACCATCAAGGGCGACTTGCCGGACGGTAAGTACACCGTCGAGGCCAACCACCTGAAGTCCGGCATCGTCACCGGTGAGGTCGAGGTCAAGGGTGGCAAGGCCACGCTGAATTTGGAATTGGCCGTCAAGTAAGCTCGGTATCGCTGCAATGCAGCGCTTGAAAGGCCGCGGCGTGAACCGCCGCGGCCGTTTCATATGGAATCTTCGATCCCAACCTCTTCATCCCAGCGCCCCGTCTGGTTGTTCCGGTTCGCCTGTCTTGTGGCATTGGCGACGCTGGGATTGGTGTGCATTGGGGGGTTGGTCACCAGCAAGGGCGTGGGTATGTCCGTTCCGGACTGGCCCACCAGTTTTGGCTACAGCATGTTTGCGCTGCCCATCTCCATGTGGATGACCGGGGGGGTGTTTCATGAGCATACTCACCGGGTGTGGGCCTCCGGTGTGGGGCTTTTGGTGGTGTTTTTGGCTCGATGGACCACGGGCTCTGGTTCCCGCAAAACCTTGGCCGGGGTGGGATTAGCGGAAGTGGTGGCGGGTTTGCTTCTGATGCGGGTGAACCCGCTCTGGAAGGGCGAAGCTCACTTCCTGCTCGGGATTGGCGGGGTGGTTCTCGCGGCTGCTGCGGTGGGTTTCAAGAACGCTCCAGCCTCGCCTTTGTCGGTCCGATTGGCTTGGGCCGCTTTCTGGTTGGTTCAAATCCAGGGCAGTTTGGGCGGGCTCCGCGTGGTGTTGGATTCGTGGGCCATTGGTGGGACCACCGGTGGCACGGTTTTTGGCATGATCCATGGGTGTTTGGGGCAGGTGTTTTTCGTTCTGGTCACCTGCTTGGCTGTCTCGCTTTCGGGTTGGTACCCACGGTGGTCCCGTCGGGCCGGCGATATTCGCGGCGCCCATTGGGTGTTTTTGGGTGCCGCCTTGGTGTTTGGGCAATTGATCCTCGGGCTTTGGATGCGTCACCAGCACGCGGGATTGGCTATTCCGGATTTGCCCCTGGCCTATGGTCAGTGGTGGCCAAAAACAGATCCTGAATCGTTGTTGCGCTACGCATCACGTCGCGAGGGAGTCGATGCCATCACCTCCCTCCAGATCCACATGCACTTGTTCCACCGGATCAATGCGATACTGGCCTTTTTGACCATTCTCATGGCATTCCGATCCTCTCGAGTTCATGCCAAGGGCCACCCGCTGAAAATCCTCGGAACCGCTTGGTTGCACTTGGTCAGTGTCCAGTTTGGACTGGGGCTTTTCACGGTTCTCACCGACCGGGCCGCCGACGTGGCCACGGCCCATGTTGCGGTGGGATCTATGACGCTGGCCGTGGGTTGCTGGTTTTGTTGGGCGGTCGGATTGCATCAAGGCACAACTTTGGATGCCTCTCGGTCGCTGTCGAATTCTGGGCTGCCGGAAACGCCTGTGGTCCCCTAAATCGATTTTTGTGAACGTTGCTGCTCCACTCGAAACCTCGGTCCACTCGCGAAACCTGCGTGGGTGGGTGAAGGTCGCCAGCGACTTGGTCAAGGCCCGCTTGACCTTGATGGTCGTCCTGACCACTTGGATGGGGTTTTCACTGGGTTCGCCGGAATCCTCGGATTGGATGAGTTGTGTTCATGCCATCATCGGCACATCGCTGTTGGCGGCCGGAGCCTCGGCCCTGAACCAATGGTGGGAAAGTGATCTGGATGCCCGCATGCGGCGGACCGCGTCGAGGCCCATTCCGGCCGGCATCCTGACACCCTTGACCGTGCTGGCTTTCGGGGTCGCCATTTCCATTGTGGGTTTGGCATGGCTGGTGTTCGCCGTAAACCTCCTGACAGCCTTTTTGGGGGCGCTGACCTTGGCGACCTACGTCTTTCTCTACACCCCTCTGAAGCAAACGACGGAACTCAACACCTGGGTGGGTGCCATTCCGGGAGCTTTGCCTCCCCTGATGGGTTGGACTGCGGCGACGGGCCAACTCGGGGCAGGTGGATGGTCCTTGTTTGCCATCCTGTTTTTCTGGCAATTGCCTCATTTCATGGCGATCGCTTGGTTGTATCGGGATGAATACGCCCAGGCCGGCTTCCGGATGCTTTCTGGTCGCGACCCGGATGGACGACGTTCCGCATCGTCCGCCATCCGCAACACCATCGCCCTCATATTTGTGAGCATTGTACCGTTCCTGCAGGGAATCAGTGGGCGCATCTACCTTTCGGTTGCTCTGGTGCTGGGTGGACTCTTCTTGATCCAATCCATCCGCTTTGCACTCCTGCTGAACGTCATGGCGGCGCGGCGGTTGTTTTTCGCTTCAATTTTCTATCTTCCGATCATCTTGGCGGTCCTGGTCATGGATCGAACTAAGGAAGTGTCTTCGAGAAGCTCATTACTTCGCGGAAGTTCAACAATTTCTGTACCACGCCCCGGAGTGTTTGTATTCAATCGGTGGTTCCGTCTTCCGGGAGACGGCGCCTGATTTTTCCATCTATGCAATCCTCAGCATCCCACGCCCACACGAGCGCGACCGATTCATCGCACGGTCACGCGCATCATGAGCCGGGTTTCTTCGGCAAGTACATCTTCAGCACCGACCACAAGGTGATCGGCATCCAATACGGAGTGTCGTCACTCCTGTTCCTGATGTTCGGATTTTTGCTGATGTTGGTGATGCGCTTCCAATTGGCCAATCCGGGCAAAGCCATCCCGGTGGTTGGGGCTTTGCTCGAGAAGGTTCTCGGCGAAGACATGGCCAAGGGAGGCATCATGGGGGGTGACCTCTACAATTCCTTCGGCGCCATGCATGGCACCATCATGGTGTTCTTGGCCATTGTTCCCGTGCTCTTCGGCGCCTTCGGCAACTACGTCACGCCGCTGCAAATCGGTGCGCCCGACATGGCCTTCCCCCGGTTGAACATGGCGAGCTTCCACTGCTACTTCCTCGGTGGCGTGGTGATGTTCGCAAGCTTCTTCACCCCGGGTGGCGCTGCTCGCTCTGGCTGGACTTCCTACTCCCCCCTGGCTTCCGTGACGGATTTGGCCAACCGCTTTGATGGTCAGACCTACT
>CAMATE010000081.1 GCA_945861075.1 Akkermansia muciniphila | reverse complement strand
AGAGGCGGTGTTCGACGAAGCCTTTCAGGTCGTAGCCCCAAAAGCCAAAGATGCCGCCGAGGGGGAAAGGGAGATCGACCTCGTCGAGGATTTCGCAGCGTTCCGACAGTGCCCCGAGGATGGCCCAGGGATTGCCAAACTGAATCTCCCGGTGGCCATCATTGCGTCGGGTCTCGCATCGAGAACCCATCGACTGAAAGGTTTGGAATGGGCGTGCGGTGACGATCGAGTAGCGTGCCGAGGCGACTTCGAACATGGCTGTCCGCAAGACCACTCGTCCTGGCTCGCCATGCAGGGCCGCACCCAGGGATTCCGGGGTGTGAGCGGTCTCGACGGTTTCAACGAGGGTGCGCATGGGGAGGCGAAGAGGACGTCCGTTCCCGTAACCGTGGCGGCCATCCGGGCGACGTCAATGGATCAGTCGGGGCGGGGTTTCCCAACGAGCGGTTGTTCAGAAAAAAACCGGAGGCGCTTGAAATAGCACCTCCGGCTCTTTTGAATCGATCGCAGGGGGCTTACTTGCCGGCCTCGATGGCGAGGAGTTCCACCTCGAAAATGAGGGTGGAATTGGGCCCGATGGCCCCGCCCGCGCCCTGTTCGCCGTAGGCCAGGGCCGACGGGATGGTGAACTGGAACTTGTCGCCCACCTTCATGAGCTGCACGCCCTCGGTCCAGCCGGGGATCACGCCGTTGAGGGGGAAGGAGATTGGCTCGCCACGCTGCACGGAGCTGTCGAAGACGGTCCCGTCGATGAGGGTGCCGTGGTAGTGGACCTTGACCGTGTCGGTGGCCTTCGGGCTCTTGCCGCCATCGGGACCCGCCTTCATGACCTTGTACTGGAGGCCGCTGGCAGTGGTCTTCACGCCGTCCTTCTTGGCGTTTGCGGCCAGATAGTCGGCTCCCTTCTTGGTGTTTTCAGCCGAGGCCGATGCCTGTGCCGCTTGGCGCTTGGACATCAAGGCGGTCTTGAAGTCGTTCATGGCCTTTTCCAACTCAGCGTCCTTCAGCTGCAGCTTGCCACTCATGCCATCGACCAACCCGGCCGCCAGGGCCTTGGTGTCGAGGTCGAGCGACTGGCGCTTCATGCTGTTGGCGATGTCCGCCCCAATGGCGTAACTGGCGCGGGATTTCTCAGCTGTGAGATCCAGTTTGTCTTCGGCGAGGGCGGCCGTGGCCGCGAGCGTGGTGGTCATCAAGAGGCGAAGGGTGTTCTTCATGTATTGAAGCCGGCTGGCGCCTCAGGCGCGGCAACGGCTTCGCGAAACTGCGGGAGAACCTGTTGGACGGGAAGCAAAATGAGCGTTCAAGGACTCGGAATGTCGTGCAGCGCATGTTTGTTGTTGGGGTTGTGCTTCCGACGATCGGGCTTTGGCCTCGAGGTGGATGAATGGAAATGCCAGCCCACTGTACGTCAGTCCGTTGGATCAGGATCGGACCAAAAAGAAGGGGCCAAGTCTCAACGACTTGACCCCGGATAATCTGCTGGAGATCCGACTCAGTGTTCGCGCTTCTTGGTGAACACGTGAGTGGAGTGACCGAAGAACACTTCGGCGCCTTCCATCAAGGTCTCACTGAGGGTCGGATGCGGGTGCACAATGGCTCCCAGATCGTGGACCGTGGCACCCATCTCGATGGCCACTGTGCCTTCACCAATGAGTTCGCCGGCTCCGTGGCCGACGATGCCCACACCCAGGATCCGCTCGGAAACCGGGTCGATGATGAGCTTGGTGGAGCCGTCGGTCCGGTCATAGGTGAGGGCGCGGCCGCTGGCACCCCAGGGGAATTTGACCACTTGCACCTCGATGCCCTTGGCTTTGGCCTCGGTTTCGGTCAGACCCACCCAAGCTACTTCGGGATCGGTGAAGACCACCGCAGGAATGAGATAGTCGCGATTCACGGCGTTGCCATCGCCAGCCAGATTCTCAACGGCGATGCGGGCTTCCTTGCTCGCCTTGTGCGCCAGCATGATGCCGCCGGCGATGTCGCCGATGGCGTAGATGTTCGGGTCGTTGGTGACCATGCGCTCGTCCACCTTGATGAACCCCTTGTCGTCCCGTTGGACGGAGGTGTTCTCGAGGCCGAGGTCTTGGCCGTTGGGCACGCGGCCCACGGACACCAGAACCCGGTCATACTTTTCTTCCATCTTCTGGCCGTTGAACTCGGAAGTGACCTGGATTTGCTTGCCCGAGGTCTTGATCTCCAAAACCTTCGACTTCAGGCGCACCTCCTGGAAGGCCTTCTTGGCGTAGGCCGCCACCGGTCGGACGAGGTCCGGGTCGGCTCCAGCCAGAATCGCTTCCATGGCCTCGATGACGGTGACTTTGGAACCCATCGACGCATACACGGTACCGAGTTCCATGCCGATGTAGCCGCCACCGATGACCAGCAGTTTCTCGGGGATGTCGGCGATTTCGAGTGCCTCGGTGGAGGTCATCACCCGGGGATTACCCAGATCGAACGCCTTCGGGAGGGCCGGGCGGGAACCAGCTGCGATGATGGCCTTGTCGAAGGTGACGTACTTCTGACCTTCGGGGGTTTCCACGCGCAGCTTGTTCGAGGACTCGAACATGGCCTTGCCGTGCATGACGCTGACACCGCGCATCTTGGCGAGGCTAGCAATGCCGGAACCGAGCTTCTCGAGGATGGACTCCTTCCAGGCCCGCAGACGGTTTAGATCGATCGTGGCATCGCCGAAGCTGATTCCGCGGTGAGCGGATTCCTTCGCGGCGGTGATCATGTGCGAGGCGTTGAGGAGCGCCTTGGACGGGATGCACCCACGGTTCATGCACACACCACCAAGACGGGGATCCCGTTCGATGAGCAGCACCTTCTTGCCCAGGTCGGCGGCGTAGAATGCAGCGGCGTAGCCTCCAGGGCCGGCGCCGATGACAACGATTTCAGTCTGGATCGCTTCCATGTCGGGTAGGGCTGTTAGAGCTTCACCGCGGAGGCCGGGAACGTCTCGATGGCCTTGACCAGGTCCACCGTGAAGCGGGCGGCCGATCCGCCGTCGATCACGCGGTGATCGTAGCTGATGGTCAGCGGCAGGAGCGGACGGGCCTCGATTTTGCCCTCAGCGGTGACGACCGGCTTGAGGGAGGTCTTGCCCAGTCCGAGGATGGCCACTTCGGGTTTATTGATGATCGGGGTGAAGTGTGCGCCGCCAATGGCGCCCTGATTGGAGACCGTGAAGGAGCCGCCCTTCATCGAATCGGGTGAAAGCTTGCGATCCCGGGCCTGGCCGGCGATCTCGGACAACTCCTTGGCGATTTGCAGCAGCGACTTCTTGTCGGCGTCGCGCAGCACCGGCACCAGCAATCCGGCGTCGGTGTCGACCGCGATACCGATGTGGTAGTAGTGCTTGATGATCAGGGTCTCAGCGACTTCCTGCAGGCTGGCGTTGAACTTCGGATGCTGTTGCAGCGTGTTGACCAGCGCCTTGATGAGGAAGGGGGTCGGTGTGAGCTTGGCTCCGGCCTTTTCGTAGTCGGCCTTGAACTGGGCTCGCAGCGACTCGATGCCGCTCATGTCGGCATCGGCGAACTGGGTGACATGGGGCAGGGTGACCTTGTTCTCGACCATCCGCGCCGAGATGACCTTGCGGAGTTGGGTCAAAGGTTCGCTGGTGACCGGTCCGTAGACGGCGAAGTCTTGGTTGACCAGCGGGAAGCTCAGGCCTTGGGGACCTTCGGCGTACTTGCCGGCCCGCGCCACCTTGGCCTCGAGTTTGCCGACGTATCGGGCGAGGTCTTCGATGACCACGCGGCCTCCCGAAGCGGAACCGCGGACGCGGCTCAGGGGGATGCCGAGTTCTCGGGCGACCTTGCGGACGTACGGGCTCGCGCCAGGGACCGGACCGTCGTCTTCGGTGGCGGCCGGAAGAATGTCGTCGTCATCGTCTTCAACGACGGCCGCTCGTGCGACCTTCGGAGCGGTGGCTTTCTTGGCCGGGGCGGATGCCGGTGCCGCAGCGCCGCCGTCGCCTTCGAGGCTCAACAGCACAGCACCCACCGTGATGGTGTCGCCTTCTTTGACGGAGATCGCAGTGATCTTTCCGCCGGCTGGAGACGGGATGGGCGCGATGGCCTTCTCCGACTCGAGCTCGAGGATTGTCTGACCGGCGCTGATGGTGTCGCCGACCTTGACCAGAACGCTGACGACCTTGCCGCTGTCAGCGCCTTCTCCGACCTTGGGAAACCTTACGTCCATAAATTTTGACGGGGCAATGTGTGGCAACTGGTCGTCCGCGTGAACTTGTTTTTTTGCAAGATCGGGGTGGACGGAGTTTGACATCCGACCGAATTCCAAGGCCGACACCATTCCGATGTTCAGCTTGGAGAATCCTGAGAAGTAGTCTTAGACTTCGGCTGTGAAAGTCCACTACCTCGGCGCCACGCGGACAACCACTGGTTCGATGTATCTGGTTGAGGTCAATGGGCACCGGGTTTTGTTGGAGTGTGGACTCTTCCAGGGCCGCCGAGAGGAATCCATTCACCGGAACCGCGAGTTCCCGTTTGATCCGTCCGCGTTGGATGCGGTGGTGTTGAGCCATGCTCACATCGACCATGCAGGCAATTTGCCCAACCTGTGCAAGCAGGGGTATCAGGGAAACATTTATGCCACCTTCGCGACCCGGGACTTGTGCGCGGTCATGTTGGAAGACTCGGCCCGGATCCAGTTGGCCGACAGCCAATATGTGTCCAAGCTGCGGGCCAAGCAGGGATTGCCCCCGGTGGATCCTCTTTACACGGTTGAGGACGCCGAGAGAGCCACCCGTCAATTTGTCGCCATCAACTACGGACGCCGAATGCCGCTGGTGGACGGGGTGACATTGGAGTTCCGGGACGCCGGCCATATCCTTGGCTCGGCTCAAGTCATCTTGGATGTCCGGGAAGGCGCCCGCCATTTTCGATATCTTTTCTCCGGCGACATCGGCCGGCCTGCCCAGGAGATTTTGCGCGATCCGGAGCCGGTCGAGAATGTCGACTTCCTTCAGATCGAGAGCACCTATGGCGATCGGGAACACGGCGATGCGGCCTTCTCTCGTGATGAATTGTGCAAGGTGGTCTCAGACGCCTTGGCTCGCGGCGGCAAGGTCATCATCCCGGCCTTTGCGGTGGGCCGGACTCAGCAGTTGATCTACGTTCTGAATCAGTTGACCCAGTCCGGTCGCCTGCCGGACGTGCCGATCTTCGTCGACAGCCCTCTGAGCGTGAACGCGACGGAGGTTTTCCGCCTGCATCCGGAGTGTTTCGACAAGGAAGCCTACGACCACCTGCGGACCAAGGGGAATCCCTTCAGCATGGATCACCTGACCTACGTCCGCGAGGGTGCGCAGTCCAAAAAGCTCAATGATTTGACCCTGCCGTGCATCATCATCAGTGCCTCAGGCATGGCGGAGGCCGGGCGGATCCGGCATCACCTCAGCAACAACCTGGGAGATCCGCGCAATTTGATCCTCTTCGTGGGTTATTGTGCCGAGCACACGCTCGGTCATTTGATTGTTTCCGGGCGATCCCCTGTGAACATCTTCGGCGTTCCTCACGAGGTGAAGGCGCAGATCGCCCGCATCGACGCTTTTTCCGGGCACGCGGGTAAGTCGGAGCTCACCGGGTATGTGAATTCGCTCTCCGGATCCTTCCAGAAGATCACCGTCGTCCATGGTGAAGAATCTTCTTCACTGGCATTTGGGAAAACCCTTCAAGCCCTCAAGCGGCAAGCCGAGGTGGTGGTGCCCCAGCGGGGGCAAATCGTGGAGTTTTGAGGTCGGTTGCCGCCGTTCTCCGTCGTTGGCGACGGCTTGATGCTTTAGAGTTTCCTTTGTCATCCAGCGGTTTGGGATTGTTTCCAACGCCCGGGTCCGCTTCAAACCGGGCGTGCAATTGAAGTTCAAGCCGATCGATGGGGCTGTGGTGGCTCCTCAAGGGTTCCTCGCAGGCGGGGTTTTCTGCGACATCAAGCGTCTGGGTACCGGCAAGGGCTCGGACAAGGGCCGCAAGCGGGATTTGTGTTTGTTGGTCAGCGAGACACCGGCCGCCGTTGCCGGCCTGTTCACCACCAACCAGATATGCGCAGCTCCCGTGAAGGTTTGTGTTTCGCGCGTGGCGAAAGGAGTGGTTCAGGCCGTGGTGATCAACAGCGGCAATGCCAATGCCTGCACGGGGCGCCAAGGCATGAAGGACGCCTTGGCGATGACCGGGTTGGCCGAGAAGGTCTTAGGGTTGTCCACTGGTCGGGTTCTCGTGGGTTCGACGGGCCGGATCGGTGTTCAATTGCCCATGGAGCAGGTGGCCAGTGGAATCGTCGCCGCAGCGGAAGTGCTGGGGTCCACTCCGGAGCATGCGGCTCACGCGGCTGAGGCCATCATGACCAGCGATTCACGCCCGAAGACCATCGCCATCGAATTGAAGCTCGGTGGTCGGGTGGTTCGTATCGGCGGCATGTGCAAGGGCGCTGGCATGATCCAACCGGGCATGTCACCGACCGGTGCGCGTCCGGCCGCCGTTCCCAGTGGGGTGCCAGCGGGCTTGCATGCCACGATGCTCTGTTTCATCACGACCGACGCGGACATCGCTGCCAAACCGCTTCAAGCCGCCCTCAACGAAGCGGTGGCTTCGAGTTTCAATCGCATCACGGTGGATGGCGACATGAGCACCAACGACACGGTGCTGGCTTTGGCTAATGGATTTGCCGGCAACACCGCCATCCGCAAGGCCTCGGGCAAGGACTTTGAAGTGTTCCAAGCGGCCCTCTCCCATGTTTGCCTGACCCTGGCCAAGATGATCGTCTGCGACGGCGAGGGTGTGCACCGCGTGGTGACGGTCCGCGTGGAGGGAGCTCGTTCTTTTGCCGATGCCGACGCCGCAGCCCGGGCGGTGGCCAACAGCGCCCTGGTCAAGACCAGTTGGCATGGTGGGGATCCCAACTGGGGGCGGATCATCGATGCCTTGGGCTACAGTTCCGCCAAGATCGTCGAGGACAAGGTGGACATTGGCTATGCCGCCTCGGGTTCCCGGAAAATCCTCTGGAGCCTCCGACGGGGCCAACCCACCAAGACGCCCTTTGCTGATTTGTGGAAGGCGGTGCAGGAAGACACCTTCGAACTGCACATCCGACTGAATCTAGGGAAAGCCTCGGCCGTGATGTACGCGGCAGACCTCACCGAGGAGTATGTCGATTTCAACAAAGGCGCCATCGCGGATCCCAGTCAGGCGGGAGCTTTGGGCGGTTGATGCGGGTGGTTTCCCCGGGCTGAGCGGGAACCCGTTTTAGTGGTCGGAGCCCTCTTGAGGATCCGCTTTCCGGGGGCGCTCTCCAAAGAGGGCCGTGCCCACGCGGACCAGTGTGGCCCCCTCTTCAATCGCCACCTCAAGATCGCCGCTCATCCCCATGCTCAGCACAGGCAGCGGTGCTCCCAGCAGGTCGGCGCAGCGATCCCGTAGTTCGCGCAACCGGCGAAACACCGGTCGGGCTCGCTCCGGGTCCTCGGAATACGGGGCGATGGTCATCAGACCGTGGATCTCTAGTCGCGACAGGGGGCTGAGTTCGAGGAGTTCGCCCAGAAGTCGTTCGGGATTCCACCCGAATTTGGAGGATTCACCCGCGACATTGACCTCCAGCAGGATGGGTAGGGACCGCGCCTGTTTCGCGGCCTGTTTCTGAAGCTCTTGAGCCAGCGCCAGCGAATCCACCCCTTGGACCACGTTGAAGAGGTTGGCGGCGTCGCGGGCTTTGTTGGACTGCAAGTGTCCGATGAAGTGCCATTCCAGATGGCTTGGGCACTCCGGGATTTTGACTTTCGCTTCCTGGATCCGGTTTTCGCCAAACAGGGTAAGACCCGCCGCCGCTGCTTCCGCCACCCGGGACGGAGGTTGGTTCTTGCTGACCGCCATCAAGCGCACGGATTCCGGTGGCCGGCCAGAACGGGCGCAGGCCTGCTCAATTCGGCTTTGGATGCGGGCGAGGTTTTCCTGAACGTCAGACACGGGCAAAGGCTACCATAAATCTGCATCCTGCGGGATGAGATTTGTTGGGAAACTCCACCTTGGAAACCACCTGAGGTAGTCTCCGTTCAACTTTAGAGCAGACCTAAGATTAGCCCGAGATTAGTTCACGATGGCGGGAAGGGCGGACATCGAAGCAATGGGGCATCGACCTCCGCTGAGGGCCATGGTTCGCAACCCGTGACTGGTGGTGTTGAAGAGGGCGAAGTTGGGGAAGGATCCGCGGGCCAAGTGGTTCTTGAAAGGATCGTTGCCTGGGTAAAGCAACGAGTAGGCCATGGCCGTTATCAGTTGTTCGATGGGGTCGGCAGGCACCATTCCTTGGATATCCAAGATAGTCCGTTGCTCGTCGAACGATTTGTTCCGGGTGCCATCGACTAGAAAAAAGATCGGGATTTTTCGCGGCTTTGAGACATCGCGTCCAACGACGCTGGGCAATTTGAGCAACGCCGGAAGGTCTGTCGGGTCAACGGCATCGCGGCGCAGTGATGGAAACCGGTCGCGAAAGAGACAATTCATGGAATCAATCGCTTCGAAGTCGGTGACTCCCTCAGGGATCTTCACGAAGAAGAATTCGGAAGTGAGTTTGGCCGAGTCGATGATGGCGACCGCTTTTTCGAGCTTTTCGTGCCGAACCGAAGGATCGAGCGGGGTTTCGATGATTTTCTGGCGGGAGTTTTTCGAGAGTCCTTGCAGGTATTGAGCAGGTATCTCCTGAATCAAGTGGTCGACCAATTCGACCTTGCCGGCGATTTTCAGCGCGGCCGCCGCCGCGTAGGCGGCCTTCATCGAATCACTAATGGGCCCTTTATCAGACATGTAAAAAATGCGGATACCCGAATACGGTCGTCAGAGGAAGGGTTTCGAACCTGTCGGCCGACCAGCAGATTATCGCAAACCTCCCCTAGGCATGGATCGGCTTTCCTGAGGTTTCCCTTGAAGGATTTCTTGAAGAGGGTTTTCGAGCCCGATGGATCGGGAGCCTCGGCACCAATGACGGGATGGATTTGTCAGTCTGGCTCTCCCAGCCCAGACTCTGGGCCATGGATGCGTTGTCGGCGGACGTAGTGGTTTTGGGTGGTGGCAGTGCTGGCTATGCCGCGGCCAGGACGCTGGCTGGTCAAGGTGCCCAGGTGCTGGTCATCGACGGAGCCCCGGAATTGGGTGGATTGTGTATCCTCCGGGGTTGCATGCCGACCAAGGCGTTGCTTCATGCGGCTGAGTTGCGCCACAGCATCTGGGAAGGAGAGCCCTGGGGTATTTCAGCCGGAGATGTCCGTGTGGATTCCCAGAAGCTGTTTGCCCGAAAAGACGCCTTGATTGCCGATTTTGCGGGCTACCGGCGTCAGCAGTTGGAGGACGGCCGGTTTGGGTTGATCCGTGCGCAAGCGCGTTTCGAGCAGCCTGGATTGATTCGTTTGGCGAACGGTCGCGCTGTTTCATTCGGGCATGCGGTGGTGGCCACGGGATCGTCGGTTGCCCCGGTTTCCGTGCCGGGGTTGGAAGCCGCGGGATACCTCACGAGTGACAGTGCTTTGGCGGAAGCTCGGATTCCGGAGTCGCTGGTGGTTTTGGGCGGTGGGGCGGTGGCCTTGGAATTTGCTCAATTCTATTCGCGCATGGGCAGTCGGGTGACTGTCATTCAACGCGGTCCGCAGTTGTTGTCGGGGTTTGATGTCGATGTGGCAGTTGAATTGGAGAAGGGGTTCCGGCGGGAGGGCATCGAGGTGTTCACCGGAACCCGATTGGAGCGGGTGGAACGGACGGGTGAGTTGAAGCAGGTCTGGTTCCGACAGGGGGACGCGGTTCGGTCGGTGGAGGGCGCGGAAATTTTTCACGGTTTGGGACGGGTTCCCAACACCAGCGGCCTGGGCTTGGAGACCCTCGGAGTTTCGCTTGAGCGGGGCCGGATTGCGACAGACCTCCAACAGCGGACCTCCCGGAATGAAGTGTTTGCAGCCGGTGATTGCAGTGGTCCCCACGAGGTGGTTCATCTGGCGGTTCAACAAGGAGAGGTCGCCGCCCACAATATCCTCAATCCCGGTCGCCCTCGAACGATGGATTACCGGCTCATGCTCTCGGTGGTTTTCACCTCGCCCCAGGTGGCTCAAGTGGGGCTCTCAGAACGTGAAGCTCAGGGCAAAGGAGTTGCCTATCGTTCTGAAAGCTACCCCTTTAACGACCATGGAAAATCCATGATTCTGGGAGCGCAGGAAGGGTTCGTGAAGGTGTTGGCCGATCCGGTTTCCGGAGAAGTGTTGGGGGCAGCCTGTGTGGGTCCTCAGGCTGGCGAACTGATTCACGAGCCTGCGGTGGCCATGGCGGCCCGAATGACGGCGGCACAATGGGCGGCAGTCCCGCATTATCATCCGACCCTGGCCGAGATCTGGACTTATCCCGCCGAGTCCCTGGCCGAGTCCATCGGTTAGCCAGCGGTGGCGTATCGGTGGCGTATTCTGCTGCCCTTTCGCTTGGGTTTGCTGCTTCTCGTTCAAAATGACCATGGGAGGGATTCCCGCTGTGGATGGTGCTCGCAGGGGTTGGCCCTAGGACGAAACGCGCCCATGGGATGTTCCGGGAGAAATAAAAGGGCCGACTTCCATGAGGAAATCGGCCCGATGATGAAGTCAATAAACCGTGTCGGAACGATTTAGCGGACGCGGTAGAACTTGGCCGATCCGGTGGGGGTGACCTTCAGCGGAGAGGCAGCACCACTGACGACCGTATACGGGCCGTCGAAGCTGTCCGCCTGCTGCAGGGCTCCGCCGGACCACGTGAGGGTGGCATCGGCGCCGCTCAGACTGATCGTCACCTGGGCTGGCTCATTGGATCCGCCGTTCACAGCAATGGTGTACTGCTTCTGAATTTGGGCGGCCGACAAGGCCTTGGGATAAACGGCGACTTCATCAATGGCTCCGGTGAAGGCTCCGTCCCAACCGTTGCCGGTGGATCCGATGGCCCAGTCGGCTCCGGTGGCGGCAATGGCCTTGCCGGTTCCCGCGGCCGAGGCGATTTCAGTGCCGTTGCGGTACAGGCGCCAGTGGGTGCCATCGTAAACGCCGCTCAACTGCACCCATTGGCCGGCAGTCAGGTCGGCGGCCGGAACCGGGGCGAAAGCACGTTCCACCGTGAGATCCGGAGCGCCGGTGTATTCGCTGGATCCGAAGGAGTAGTTGAGCGCGCCGTCGACCGATTCGATGCGCAGCGAAATCTCCGTGGTGTTGGTGTTGAGCGCGGTGATCTCCTTGGCCTGCTCGAAGATCTGGGCCACGAAGGAACTCGCGGTCACCGGACCCCGGGCCACGATGCGCGCGGGTGAGGTTTCGGCCGTGAGCGTTCCCGGCTGGATCCAGGCGCTGAAGGTGACCCGGTCGGTGAGCTTCAGGCCGCCCAAATCATCGAGGGCACCGAAGGCTTTGGCCGAGGTGAGGTCGAGGGCGCTGTTGTTGGCTTCGAAGCCCTTGAAGGCCGGAGGACGAGGGCCGGCGGCCGACGTTTTGGCAAGGACGCCATGACCGTCGGCATCGGCCTCGAGGCTGCCCGCGTTGGCCAGAGGCGATACCGCGCCTTCGTTGAATCGCAGGTAGGTGGCCGGGCCTTTGCGCTCGGGGCCCGTGAAGGGGGCAGTGATGACCAGGTTCTCGTAGGGAACGGCCGGGTGGGCGTTCGTTCCGGCCTGATAGTGGGCCAAGACTTGTTCGGGCTTGAGCAGATAGTCGCCGTAGATGGCGAACTCATCGACGTTGCCTTCGAACGGATTGCTGCCCAGACCCGACTTGGCATTGTAGGCGCCGATACCCAGATCCGCCGCGACGCTGCTGTCTTCTGGGGTTTGCAAATTGGCTGCGTAGAGGGCGGCGCTGTTGGTGTTGACGGCAACACCGTTGACGTAGGCAGTCAGAATACCCTCCCACTGGTTGTTTCCGTTGCCACTCGGATCACCATTGTCTGTCACCGGTTCCCAGGTGAATGCCAAGTGCTGCCATTCGCCGATGCGGTAATCGGTGTCGGTATTCACATCCGCGCCGCTGCCTCCGACACCGCGGAACATGCGGAAGTTCCAACCGTGGCCTTCGGAGGCCGGGTAGGTGGTGTTGGGGTTGCGCTGGAAGATGACCCAGCCGGTTCGGCCGGTGCCGCCGACGAAGCGATTGTTGACCGGGCACTGGCCGCCCTGCTGGTCCTTCATGGGACGAGCCCAGAACTCCACGGAAAGGGGCTTGTCAGCTCCGGGATTGTTGCCGGCGGTCCAAGGTACGGTGGTGGTGGATTTGCCGTTGCGGTTGTGGAACGCGGCGGATCCATCGGTTCCACCCTCCGCGATCGCGCCCGGTGCCGGGTGACGCGCTTCTTCGGTATAGGTGCCGTGACCGGCCGAGCGGCTTTCACCGTAGTTCACCGCGATATCCGCGCCCGGTGCTTCCTCATCGAGGTGGAGGTACACCGAAGGTTGGTCTGCCTGAACCAGGCTGGTGTAGGAAACCGTCCGGTTAGCGTTCGTGGCGTTTTGATAATGGGCCAGGATCTTTTCCGCACTGAGTTGGGTGGGGTAGAACGCGAACTCGTCCACGCCGCCGAAATAGGGATT
>CAMATE010000080.1 GCA_945861075.1 Akkermansia muciniphila | reverse complement strand
TTCGTCGGCGATGGCCCCGAGCGTTGGGCGTGAGAGGATGGGTTGGTAGGGAACCACGCCCAGCAGTTCGAGCCCATTGCGCTTCAGTCCGCGCTGCGCGAACTCGGTGATGTAGTCGAGCTTCTCGGGCAGCACCTTGTTGATGATGACTCCGATGACCTGAACCCCCTCTTGTTTGAAGAGGGCGTGGTTCATGACCGTTTCGTCAATGGGTTGGCCGATGCCGCCACGGGTCACGATGACCACCTTGGCGTTGAGCAGTTTGGCGACGTTGGCGTTGGAGAGATCGAAGACGCTGCCGACGCCGGCGTGCCCCGTTCCTTCGCAGAGCACAAAGTCCTTCTCCCAAGCCACGCGATCGAAGGCCTTGTGGATGCGCTTGACCAAGGCCTCGAGGTTGGCCGACTGCAAGTACTTGCGGGTGAAATCGGGTTCCACCGCGATGGGCGACATGTCCACCAGCGGGCAGTTGAGACGGAAGACGCGGTCCATGATCACGGCGTCCTCGTCGATCTTCTGCTCGTCGATTTCAACGAAGCGTTGACCCACGGGCTTGATGTAGCCCACTCGCCCGTAGCGTCGCTGCAGTGCTGCCAGGAGACCGAGCGAGGTGGTGGTCTTGCCGTCATTCTGGCGGGTGGCCGCGATGAAGACCCGGGGAGTCAGCAGGTTCTGGAGCATGGACCGGAGGGGCTCTGGAGGTGCGGAAGTTGGGGTAGGGTTCAGAGGTCGCCCGGCAGGTTCTCGCCGGCTCCCGGGTAGAGCTGCTGGTAGTCGATGCTTTGCAAGCCCACGATGGCGGCCACGCCCAGGATGTCGTGAGAACTGCTGCCGCGTGACAAGTCGGCGGCGGGTCGGTCCAGGCCCAGTAGGATCTGGCCGTAGGCGTTGGCTCGGGCCACGTGCTGGATGAGCTTGCTGGCGATGTTGCCCGAGTTGAGGTCGGGGAAGATCAGCACATTGGCTTTCCCGGCCACCTTGCTGTCGGGCAGCTTGCGCAAGGCGATCTCCGGGATGAGTGCGGCATCGACTTGCAGCTCGCCGTCGAAGTCGGCTTCGAAGCCCATATCGTGGGCTTTCTGCTGGGCCAAACCCGTGGCGGCCTTGACCTTCATCAGGCTCGGTTGAGTGGCGCTGCCCTTGGTAGAGTAGCTCAGCAATGCCACCCGCGGGCGGACCCCCGAGATTTGCCGGGCCAGGCGCGCTGTCGAGATGGCGATGTCGGCCAATTGGTCGACGGTGGGTTCGGGGATGACGCCGCAATCGCCCATGAAGAGCACTCCGCGGTCACCGAAGCGGGTGTCTTCGACCTCCATCACCATGCAGGAAGAAGCCGTCGTGGTCTTCGGGGCGACCTTGATGATTTGGAAGAGCGGCCGGAGAACGCCGCCAGAGATTTCATTGGCACCAGAAACCAGACCATCGGCCTGTTTCATGGCCACCATCATGGCGCCGAAGTAGTTCGGCTTGATCATGGCTTCGCGGGCCTCCTGTTCCTCGATGCCCTTGCCGCGACGCAGTAGCAGGAACCGGCGAACGAAGCTGTCGAGGTCCGGGCTCTCAGACGGATTGATCAGGCGGATGCCTTCGAGCGAGACATTGAGGGCGGCGGCGGCCTCCTTGATAGCCAGTCGGTCGCCCAACAAAATCGGAGCCCCGAGGCGCAGGGAGAAGAACTGGCGGGCCGCTTGGATGACCCGGGGTTCGGTGCCCTCGGGAAAGACGATCCGCTTGGGGTGACGTTGGAGCTTCTCGATGACGCCGCCAATGAAACGCATGGCCGGACCATGGCCGAGCCAACCACGTCCGACAAGGATGGCGTCGGCTCCTGCAAAGGGACGAAAAAACCCGTGGCTTCGGGTCTTTTGACCGATGCCGCGGGTTCTTTGCTGAAGTGGCCAATCCGCCCGAAGGAGGATTCGCCGGAGGGCCAATTAGGCCTTGGCCACCAGTTGGCGCAGGACGTAGGGCAAGATGCCCCCGTGCTGGTAGTATTCGATCTCGATGGGGGTATCGATGCGGCAGGCGACCGCGATGTTCTCCACCGTGCCGCACTTGCGGGTGATGCGGAGAGTCAGGTCTTGCTGCGGCTTCACGGCGGGGCTCAGACCGATGACGTCAAAGGTCTCGGTGCCGTCCAGCTTCAGGCTCTGGGCGCTGGCGCCGTCCTTGAACTGCAGCGGCAGCACGCCCATGCCCACCAGATTGGAGCGGTGGATGCGCTCGAAGCTCTGGGCCACAACGATTTTCACGCCGAGCAAGTTGGTGCCCTTGGCGGCCCAATCGCGGCTGGAACCGGTGCCGTACTCTTGGCCGGCAATCACGATGAGCGGGGTGCCAGCGGCTTGATAGGCGACGGCCGCATCGTAGATCGAGGTCTTCTGGCCATCGGGGCCGAAGGTGTTGCCACCCTCTTCGCCGCCGAGCATCAGGTTCTTGATGCGGACGTTGGCGAAGGTGCCACGGGTCATGATGCGGTCGTTGCCGCGGCGGCTGCCGTAGCTGTTGAAGTCGACGAACTCGACGCCGTTGTCGACCAGGAACCGGCCCGCCGGGGAGCTCTTCTTGATAGCACCGGCCGGGGAGATGTGGTCGGTGGTCACCGAGTCCCCAAAGATGCCCAGCGCACGGGCCCCGCGGATCTCGGCGATGGTGCCGGCCTGCATACCGAACTGCGTGAAGAACGGAGGCTCCTGAATGTAGGTGGAGTTGCGGTCCCACTCGTAAACATTGCCCACGCTAGATGAAATCTCATTCCACTTGGGGTTCTGGGCCGCGAAGTCGGTGTAGAGCGCGCGGAAGACTTCGGGCTTGAGGGCGGCCTGCAAGGTGTCGCGCACCTCGGTCAGGCTGGGCCAGATGTCCTTCAGGAACACCGGGCCGTTCGTGCCCTGGCCGATGGGCTCGGTGGTCAGGTCTTTGTCGACCCGGCCCGCCAGCGCGAAGGCCACGACCAGCGGTGGTGACATCAGGAAGTTGGCCTTGATGTTCTGATGGACGCGGGCTTCGAAGTTGCGGTTGCCCGACAGGACCGAGGCGGCCACCAAGTCGTTCTTCACCACAGCCTCCTCGATCTTGGCGTCGAGCGGACCGGAGTTGCCGATGCAGGTGGTGCAGCCGTAGCCGACGGTCTGGAAGCCCAGCTGGTCGAGGTAGGTCTGCAGACCGGTCTTGTTCAGGTAGTCGGTGACCACCCGGCTGCCCGGAGCCAGCGACAACTTCACCGACGGGTTGAGCTTCAGGCCCTTCTCAATGGCCTTCTTGGCCAGCAAGCCCGCGGCCAGCATGACCGTGGGGTTGGAGGTGTTGGTGCAGCTGGTGATGGCGGCGATGAGCACCGAGCCATGTCCGATGTGCGAGCCATGGACCTCGGCGCTGACCGACGCGAAGTCTTCGGCCTTCTTGCCGAAGCCACTCTCGGTCACCGGCTTGCTGAACGATCCCACGAAGCTGGACTTGAGGTTCTGCAGCTCGATGCGGTCTTGCGGGCGCTTCGGTCCGGCCACGCTGGGCACCACGGTGGAGAGGTCGAGATCGACCACTTGGGAGTACTCGATCTGCCCCTTCTGCGGCATGCCCCACAAGCCCTGGGCCTGGTAGTAGTTCTTGTAGAGGGAGACCTGCTCCTCAGTACGGCCCGTGGCGCGGAGGTAGTTGACGCATTCGTCGTCGATAGGGAAGAAGCCCATGGTCGCGCCGTATTCGGGGGCCATGTTGGCGATGGTGGCGCGGTCCACCAGCGGCAGCGCGGCGGCGCCCGGGCCGAAGAACTCCACGAATTTGCCGACGACCTTGGCCTTGCGGAGCATTTGCGTGACGGTCAGCGCCACATCGGTGGCGGTGACGCCCTCACGAATCGCGCCGGTCAGATGCACGCCCACGACATCGGGGGTCAGGAAATACACCGGCTGGCCCAGCATGCCCGCCTCGGCCTCGATGCCACCCACGCCCCAGCCCACGATGCCCAAGCCATTGATCATGGTGGTGTGGGAATCGGTGCCCACGAGCGTGTCGGGATAGTAGACGCCGCCAGCACTCAAAACGCCCTTGGCGAGGTACTCGAGGTTGACCTGATGGACGATGCCAATGCCCGGGGGAACGACCTTGAAGGTATCGAAGGCTTGCATGCCCCACTTGAGGAACTGGTAGCACTCGCGGTTGCGGGTGAACTCCAGATCGAGGTTTTTTTGCAGCGAATCACCGGAGCCGGCGAAATCCACCTGCACTGAGTGATCGACCACGAGGTCCACCGGCACCAAGGGCTCGATGATCTTGGGGTTCTTGCCCAGCTTGGCCACCGCCGAGCGCATGGCTGCCAAGTCCACCAGCAGCGGCACGCCGGTGAAATCCTGCAGGACGATGCGCGCTACCACGAAGGGGATCTCGGCGGTCCGGGATTCATTGGCCTTCCAGTTGGCCAGCTCGCGCACATTGGCCTCTTGAACCTTCAGCCCGTCGCAGTTGCGCAGAACGCTTTCCAGCACCAGTCGGACGGAGACCGGGAGTTTGGAGATCGGGCCCACGCCGGCCGTTTCCAGGGCGGGGAGGCTGTAGAACTGGCCAGTATGGCCATTGCCCAGATCGAAGGATTGAAGGGTGTTGAACAGGTTGTGCGGAGTGCTCATTGACAGGGTTGCTTGGGGAGAAAGCGGCGTTTTGTCGTCAAATTGCGGTTTGTGAGCCAGAGCGTCAAGAAACCGAACTCAGGACCAGTGGACAAGAGGCGGTTGAATCAGGAGGTTTGGCCGGGTGATTCACCGCGGCAAAGCTTGCGATAGGTGGCCAAGGCCAGCAGCGGCCAGGCGTTCCGGTACATGTCGTACTTCAGGTAGAACACGCACGGAAAACCGGTTCCGGTGATCTCATCCTCGGTCCACGAACCATCCACGTTGTGGTTGCGGATGAGCCAGTCGACCCCTCGGTGAATGGCGGGGTCGGTGGGGTCGCCCATGGCGCAGAGGCCCATGATAGCCCAGGCGGTCTGGGAAGCGGTGGCGGGCCCGGTGCCCTTGAAGATGGGATCGTCGTAGGTGTTGCAACGTTCGCCCCAGCCTCCGTCGGGCAGTTGGACGCTGCGCAGCCAATCGGCGCCGCGTTTCAACCACGGCTCGTTCATGTTCCAGTTCATGGCCCGCATGCCCCGAAGCACTTGCCAAGTGCCGTAGATGTAGTTGACCCCCCAGCGGCCGTACCAAGAACCGTCCGGTTCTTGCTGCCCCTTCAGGTAGGCGATGGCGCGTTGGACTTGTGGGCAATTCCGATCCCAACCCTCGTACCCCAGAAGCTCGAGGATGCGCGCAGTGATGTCGGCGCACTCGGGGTCGAGCATGGCGTTGTGGTCGGCGAAGGGCACCTTCTCGAGGATGGACTTGGTGCAGTCCTTGTCGAAGGCCGCCCAACCGCCGTCGCGGCACTGGAAGGTCATCATCCACCGGATGGCCCGGTCGCGGCATTCATCGCGCCGTTTCCGGTCGGTGCTTGGGGTGAGCCGCAGGGCCAAAATGACCATGGCCGTGTCGTCCACGTCGGGGTTCCACTGGTTGGCGAATTCAAACACCCAACCGGAGGCCTCGACGTCGGCCGGGTTTTTGTGGATCCAGTCGCCCCGGAAACGGATCTCCTTGTCCATCAACCACTCGGCCGAACGGCTGAGCTTGGGGTGATGGGCCGGGACGCCGGATTCACGGAGGCAAATCGCCACAATGGCGCTGTCCCACACCGGTGAGAAGCACGGCTCGATGCGCACGGAATCTTCCGTGAAGTGCATGAGCTTCTGCAGTTCGTGATGCGCCCGGATGACTTGCGGGTGATCATCGGGATAACCCAGCGCGATGAGTGCGATGAGTGCATTGAGCATCGCCGGGAAGATCGCCGCCAAGCCATCGCTGCCTTCGAACCGTTCCAGCATCCAATTTTCGGCACGCTTGAGGGCCCGTTCGCGGAAGGGGTGGAACCCATTTCGGCTCACCCACTCGGCGAATTTGTGCAGTCGGTCGAGCCACAGAAAGATGTTCCTCAGCGAAAAGTCGAAATAGCGCGGACGCAGGGTTTCCTCGAGTTCCCACTTTCCGTTGGGGAACAGTTCATCGAGATCCACCGCCAGTTTCCGGGTGGGCCGGAAGTGGTTGATGATGGCCAGCGGAATGATCATCGCCCGCGACCAGTTGCTCATCTCCCAGAAGTTGACGTGGAACCACTTGCCGATGAGGAGCACCTCGCACGGAATGGTGGGCACGTGGTTCCAGGTCACCAAGCCGATGAGGGCTAGATAAAGCTTGGAAAAGGTGTTCATCCGCGGCACGCCGCCCAAGGAGCGGGCCATTTCCCGGGCTCGGAGCATCCGGGGATCGGTCGTGGGGATGCCGGCCAGCTTTAGGGCCAAGTAGGCCTTCACGGTGGCGTTCACCTCGGCCGGACCGTGGGGATAAATGTTCCATCCGCCGTCCGGGAGCTGTTTCTCGAAGATGTGGTGGACTGCCTTACGCTGCCAGTTGGCATCGACTTTGCCCCACCAGTGGTAGAAGGCCACCATGTCGGCGACCAAGGTCACATCGACCATCAACTCGCCCACCCAGTAGCCCTCAGGCTTTTGCTCTGAGAGCAGGTAGCTCTGGGATCGGGTGATCGCAGCATCGAGTTCGGGATGGGTGGGAAAGGCCGGCTTTCCCAAGGCGCTGTCCGCAGTCCGGAGCGGCGCTTGGCTCACTGACATGCGGTCAAGGATGCGGGCGGAACTTCATCGCGCAAAGTGATTATTGACCACCCTCACCGGCCGCTTGCTGTGCTGCACATCCCAGAAAACGCCTTTGAGGCTTGGGCTTTTTGGAGCCTGTCCCTAACGTTGGACCGTGTTCGGGAATCTACGCAGCGTTCACTTCATTGGGATCGGCGGCACCGCGATGGCGAGCGCGGCGGTGGCCATGCACGAGCTCGGGTACCAAGTCACGGGTTCCGATCAGGATGTGATCTACCCACCGATGTCGACGTTCCTGGCCGAACGGAGCATTCGCGTGATGGCAGGGTACGCCGAGGTCAACCTCGCCCACCGCCCCGACTTGGTGGTGGTTGGCAATGCCATTTCCCGAGGCAATCCCGAGGCCGAGGCAGTGCTCGAACGCAAGTTGCGCTACTGCTCGCTGCCCGAATTGTTGAAGGAATTCTTCATCCGCGGTCGCCGTTCCCTGGTGGTGACCGGCACGCACGGCAAGACCACGACCGCCTCGCTCCTGGCCTGGGTGCTGGAGAGTGCGGGCTTGAATCCCTCATTCCTGATTGGCGGCATTCCTCGGAATCTGGGGCAGGGAGCGCGGTTCACCGACTCGGAGTGGTTTGTCATCGAGGGTGACGAGTACGACACGGCCTTTTTCGACAAGCGCTCGAAGTTCGTCCACTACCTGCCGGAAGTGGCGATTGTGAACAATTTGGAGTTCGACCACGCCGATATCTTCCCGACGCTGGCCGACATCCAGTTGAGCTTTCGCCGGTTCATCCACCTCATCCCGAGAAATGGACTCCTCTTGGCCAATGGCGACGAAGCCAACATCACCCCGTTGCTCGATGTCCGGCACTGCCCGGTCAAGCGCTTCGGCCTCGGTGCGGCCAATGAATTGAAGGCCAGCGGACTGGTTCTGAGGGACGACAGTTCGGAGTTCGAGTTGGGCGGCACCCGGTTCCGGATTCCGATGGTGGGCGAACTCAATGTGCGCAACGCCTTGGCAGTCACCGCGGCGGCCCGCCACTGTGGGATTCGCGATTCGGCGATCCAGACGGCCTTCGACTCCTTCCTCAGCGTCAAACGCCGGATGGAGGTGCGGGGTGAAGCGGGTGGGGTGACGGTGATTGACGATTTCGGTCACCATCCCACGGCCATCCGAGAGACGGTCCGTGCGTTGCGGGTGAAGTTTCCCGGTCGCCGTATCTGGGCGGTGTTCGAGCCCCGTTCCAACACGACCCGTCGCAATGTCTTCCAGCAGGAGTTGGTGGATGCTCTGGAACGGGCTGACGCGGTGGTGGTGGCCGAGGTGGCCCGGTTGGAGCAGTTGCCCATGGGTGAGCGCCTTAACCCGGAGAAGCTCATGCAGGACTTGCGTCTGACCGGCAAGCCGGCCGCCTATTTGCCGACCGTCGAGTCCATTGTGGACCATGTGGGCTCCGGTGCCCGCCCGGGTGATGTGGTGTGCGTTTTCAGCAACGGAGGCTTTGGCGATATCCACAACCGGTTGCTGGCCCGTCTCGGGGTCCACTGAATAAACGCCCATCCGTCGCGTCCGACAAAATTGTGGGCCCTCCTTGGGACCCACTGCATGAACAAATCCTATGTTGTTGCGGCCGCGCTGTTTGCGTGGTCGGCCACGGTCACCGCCACCCTCAACGCCGGTAACGTCTCCTGGGGCGTCAGCGTCGGAAGCTGGGGAGGGGGCATCGGAGTCGGGGTTTCTGCTGGCTCTGGAGGCGGATACGGGCACGGAGGCGGTCCTAGTCATTGGGGCGGGCATCATCACCACGGCGGAGGGTTTGTTTCCGTAGCAGCTCCGGTCGTTGTTTATTCTGCGCCGCCTCCCCCACCTCCGACGGTGGTCTATGCCCCGGCTCCAGTCGTCTATGCGCCCGCGCCGGTGGTTTATGCTCCAGCCCCCGTAGTGACCTACGCTCCTGCGCCGGTGGTCTATGCCCCGGCCCCTGTGATCTACGCACCGGCTCCGGTTTACTGCGCTCCCCGGTTTGCCTTCCGCGCCCATTGGTAAGCACGGGTCGAGGTAGTGGTTCGCCCCTGGAATCCCGGGGCGGACTCCGAATGGTCTGAGCCATTCCAATCTGGAAGACTCAGGTCAACGAAAACGCCGCCCGGAGGGGCGGCGTTGTGCTGACGGTCGGTTCAACCGTTCCAGAGCAGATTGCCCCGCTTACTTGGCGGTGGCGTCGTCCTTCTTGGGGCGCTTGCCGCCAGCGGGACGGTCACCGCGGGCGGCCTGCTTTTCGAGCCGCTCCAACTGCTGGGTCTCTTTGTCGGTCAAGGTGCCGGCGGCCTTCTTGGCCTTCAGATCCTTGAGACGCGCTTCCATCTTGGCCTTACGCTCCTTCAGCTTCTCGGCTTTTTCGGTCTCTGTGAGTTTGTCCCAGTCTTCGCGGGCGCCTTTGCCCTTCTTATCCACCTTTTCGGCAGTCGGAGCCGGCGGAGCGATTGGGGCTGCCGTGGTGGCAGGCTTGGCGTCCTCGGCGGACAACGGGGCGATACACAGGCCGATTAGGGCGACTAGTAGGGCGATGGTGCGTTTGTTCATGTGTGTTGATCTGAGTTGGTTGTCCGAATTTTCCGGACGGTCGGTATGCTGATCTAGACCCAGCCGGGATATCTCAGGTTACACGGCTCGGGTGACAAAGCGGTGCGCTCACGGGTCGTTTGTGTTACCCTGACTCCCATGAGCGATGTCCTCGCCGGGGCCTTGAGCCTTCTGTTGGCCACCAACAAAACCGCGTTGCTGAACACGGCGTTGGTGGAGCGGGCAGGGATCACGGTTCCGATGAACGCCACCAATGATCCGGTGGAAACCGAGTTCCAGGCGATCCTTCGACTCGACGATCGGGTGAGCGACGAGGTGGAACGGTGGTTGGATGCCTTGCCTGACGGCACCGAAGTGAGTGCGGAACTCAAGGCACGGATCGACGGTCGCCATGAAGACGTACGCAAGCGCTACACCGCCTTCATGGAAAAGAACCCGAAGCACGCCCGAGCGGTGATTGCCTACGGCAGTTTCCTGGGCGACATCGGCGATGAATTCGCCATGGCCGATCAGTGGGAAAAGGCGCGGGCCATGGACCCATCCAACCCGGCCGTCTGGAACAATTTGGCGGGTCATTATGCGCACCGCGGTCCTATCGAGAAGGCCTTCCCGTATTTCGAGAAGGCCATCGAATTGAAGCCGACCGAGGCTCAGTACTGGCATTCCCTCGGGACGGTGACGTACCTGTTCCGCCGGGATGCCGAAAAGTATTACGGCGTCGATGAACAGGGAGTGTTCAAAAAGGCCTTTGAGTTCTACGCCAAGGCCACCGCTTTGCGCCCGCTGGATTTCAAACTGGCCTCCGATGTCGCCCAGACCTGGTATGGGGTGAAACCCGCAGCGGCCACCAACGAGGTCGCACGGAAGGTCGCCGAACTCATGGTGATCGAGTCGGGGCTCGGGGCCTGGACCAATGCCTTGCGTCTGGCCACGTTGGACGAAGAGCGTGAAGGGGTCCGGTTGCACATGGCCCGTTGGCAAATCAAGGCGGGGCGATGGTCCGATGCTCGCACCCATTTGGATGCCGTGACCAATGCCGTCCATACGACCGTGAAGGTGCGGCTCGAGCGCAACTGGCGTGAGAAGCAGGGGCTGCTGCCGGAGTCCAAGTAGACCGGGCTGATTTTCAGCGGACCGGCCGTGGGCAATGGATCGGGATGATTCGACCGGCTTCTCCGCTCAGCGCCGGTGTGAACGGGAGATGAGGCTTTTCTAGGCGCGCGCCTCGGTTACGGATGGGCCATGGATGGGCCATGAAAAAGGCCGCCCGGATTGCTCCGGGCGGCCTGCTTTTTTCCAACGGTCGGTTCAGGACCGGCTGTGGTAGAAGTGCTTAGCGCTTCTTCTTGGCCGGGGCCTTGACCTTGGCCGGGGCCTTAGTCGTGGCCGCCTTGCGCTTGTCTTCGATGGCCGCCTGGGCCGCCGCGAGGCGGGCCACCGGCACACGATACGGGGAGCAGCTCACGTAGGTCAGGCCCACGCGGTGGCAGAACTTCACGGAATCGGGGTCGCCGCCGTGCTCGCCGCAAATACCGAGCTTGATGCCCGGGCGGGTCGCATTGCCCTTCTCGGCCGCGATCTTCACCAACTGACCGACGCCGGTCTGGTCAATGGAGGCGAACGGATTCTTCTTCACGATCTCGTTCTCGGTGTAGGCACCCAAGAAGGAGCCGGAGTCGTCACGGGACATGCCGAGGCAGGTCTGCGTGAGGTCGTTGGTGCCGAAGCTGAAGAACTCGGCGGTCTGGGCGATCTCGTCAGCGGTCAGGGCACCGCGCGGGATTTCGATCATGGTGCCGACGGAGTAGGCGATCTTCACCTTCTTCTCCTTCTGCACCAACTCGGCGACCTGGTGGACGATTTCGACCTGCAAATCGAGCTCCTTCTTGAAGCCGACCAGCGGGATCATGATCTCGGGCTTGGCCTTGAAGCCCTTCTTGGTCGCATCGGCCGCGGCCTCGAGGACGGCGCGGGCCTGCATGCGGGTGATTTCCGGGTACTTGATGCCGAGGCGGCAGCCGCGGAAACCGAGCATGGGGTTGAACTCGTGCAGCTCGTGCACGCGGGCCATGATCTTCTCGACCGGGATGCTCAGCTTGCGGGAGAGATCCATCTGCTGCTCCTTGGAGTGCGGCAGGAACTCGTGCAGCGGGGGATCGAGGAAGCGGATCGTGGCCGGGAAGCCCTTCAGCGCCTTGAAGATGCCGAAGAAGTCCTCGCGTTGGTACGGGAGGAGCTTGGCCAGGGCGGCCTCGCGGGCCTGGAGCGAGTCGGCGAGGATCATCTCGCGCATCGCGTCGATGCGATCGCCTTCGAAGAACATGTGCTCGGTGCGGGTGAGACCGATGCCCTCGGCTCCGAACGCGATGGCCTGGGAGGTTTGCTCCGGGGTATCGGCGTTGGTGCGCACGGACATGCGAGTGGACTTCTTGCACCAGTCCATGAGCTGGACGTAGTTCTTGTACTTCTCGGTCTTCTGGGCGGCCTTGTCGCCGTTCAGGAGGCCCGAGACGATCTCGGACGGAGCGGTCTTGATCTGGCCGGCGTAAACCAGGCCGGAGGTGCCGTCGATGGACAGGAAGTCACCCTCACTGAAGGTGTGGCCGTCGATGGTCGCGGTCTTCTTGTCGTAGTCGATGTGCACGGCAGCCGCGCCGCAGACGCAAACCTTGCCCATCTGACGGGCAACCAGCGCCGCGTGCGAGGAAACGCCGCCGCGGGCGGTCAAGATGCCCTCGGCCGCGATCATGCCGCGGAGATCTTCCGGGGAGGTTTCGACGCGGACCAGCAGGACCTTCTCACCCTTTTCCGCAGCCTGGACGGAGCGTTCGGCGTTGAAGTAGATCTTGCCAGTGGCGGCGCCGGGGCCGGCCGGGAGACCGGTGGCGATGACCTTGGCCTTCTTCACGTCGGCGAGGTCGAAGATGGGGGCCAGGAGCTGCTCGAGCTGATCGGCCGGATTGCGCATCACGGCCGTTTCCCAGTCGATGAGCTTCTCCTTGACCATGTCGGCCGCGAACTTCAGCGCCGCTGCAGCAGTGCGCTTACCGTTGCGGGTCTGGAGCATGAACAGCTTGCCTTCCTGGATGGTGAACTCGACGTCCTGCACGTCCTTGAAGTGCGTCTCCAGCGTCTTGCGGACGGCGAGCAGCTCGGCATAGGACTTGGGCATCACGCTCTTCAGCTTCAGGACAGGCTCCGGGGTGCGGACGCCAGCGACGACGTCTTCGCCCTGGGCGTTGACCAGGAACTCGCCATAGAACTCGTTGACACCGTTGGCCGGGTTGCGGGTGAAGGCCACGCCGGAACCGGAGGTCTCACCGGTGTTGCCGAACACCATCGCCTGCACGTTGACAGCGGTTCCCCATTCGGCGGGGATGTTGTACTTGCGGCGGTAGACGATGGCGCGGTCGTTCATCCAGGAGCTGAACACGGCACCGGCGGCGCCGCGCAACTGATCCCACGGGTTGTTGGGGAACACCTTGCCGGTGCGCTCCTTGACCAGCGCCTTGAAGCG
>CAMATE010000079.1 GCA_945861075.1 Akkermansia muciniphila | reverse complement strand
CGGCGGCACATTCCCGCGGTGATCGTCGGACTGTTCCCGGCCATCGCTGGTTACTGCGCGCTGGTGGCCAAGAATGTCATGTCCGGAGTGGGTGTGGGGACCCCGGGCAACCCGTTCCGACAGGAATTGCTCGATCGCATCCTCAAGGCCCGCAACTTCCATGCGGAGGGCATGTTCGCCCTCGAGCAGGGTTATTTCCTCAGTTGCCTCATCCTGTCCGCCGCCACCGTGTGCATCATCGATCAGAAATTCCGTCAGGCGGCCGTGTGGTTCGCGGCCGGGGCGTTTTTGGCGGGCCTGGGTTTCATTCACAGCTTCGGTTTTATCACCGCCGACATCGTCGGGGTTCTCAAACCGGGCTGGAAATGGGTGATCGGTTACCTATCCATGTCGGCCGTGATGCTCGCGGTGCCGGTGTTCATGGAAAAATCATCCCACGAAGCGGTTTGATCCTTCGGCCACGGCGAGATCCAAATCTTCCGAGACCACGAACTTCCGCCATTCGGCCACGAGGGCCTGCTTTTTCTCCGGACTCAGCAGGGCGATCTCAATGCCATTGAGAGCGATGCGGGCCAGCTCGGCCTTGGAGAATCCGAGTTCCTGATTCAGCGCGAAATACTCTTCTTCGAGCCGGTTGCCGAAGAAGAAGGTGTCGTCGGAGTTGATGGTCACCGGAACTCCCGCATCGAAAAAAGCCCGGATGGGATGCTCGGCCATGGAGGTAACTCCCTGGACAGCCAGTTTCACATTGCTGATCGGGCACACGTCCAAGGTGATGCGTTCGCGGGCGAGGTGTCGGACCAACTCCGGATCTTCCACCGACCTCACTCCGTGTTCGATGCGTCGGACGCCGAGGTTGTCGAGGATCCAGCGTACGAAGGGGGCCGGCATGAACTCGCCCGCGTGGGCCTTGGTCATCTTGCCGGCCGCTTGTGCGCGCCGCCAAATGTCGATGCTCCAGGTTTCCATCCGCCAGTATTCAGGCCCGTGCAAATCGATACCCGCTAGGTCGTCCCAGCCGAGCGCCGCCTCGATGAGCGAACCATGGGCGGCGTAGTCGTTGTGGCACATGCCGGCGAAAATTCGCAACTCCAGTCCGGGAGGTGCGGCTTCGCGGATCGCGGCCAGCACCTCCGGGCCGGAGTCTTTCACCGCGGCCAATCCGGGCAGGTGGATGCTGGTTTCCACGTACCGCGTGCCTTGTTCGGCACACGTGGCCAGAACGATCTTGGCCGCATCATGATAACGCTGGGCCGACTGGTAGAAGTTCATGCAGTACTCGTCGTACAAGGCCATGAACTGGTCGAAGCTCTCGTATCTGAAATCCGGCTGCCAGAACGGCGGCGGATTCGTGTAGCGTTCCGGCTCCAGATCCCGAAGCAGTTCAATGGGGGTAGAACCTTCGAGATGCAAATGGGTTTCGGTCTTGGGCAGCGACCGGACGAAGCGGGTGAAATCGGCGGAGGCAGTGTAATGAGGAATGCGCATGGAATTCGGAAGGTGGGAAGGATGGCCCATGGCTAAGTTTGGGCAACCGGTGCAGGAGCGGCCAAGGGGTTGGTCAGAATGCGACGGGTCCAATGGGCCGTGAGGTCGGCGGTTTGGGGTACACCGTAATTCAGGTTCACGACGATATCGGGGTCGCCACCCAAGCTCACCCGGTAATCGCGGAGCAGGTTGGCGATGGCCACCGGAGAGTGGATGCGGACCAGGTTCATGCCGAGGCAGATGTGGGTGCTGCCGCCGAAGGTGCCGTGGGCCTTCTTGGGGTATTCACGATCGATCCAACGGGAGGGATCGAATCGATACGGCTCGGCATACACCTCTTCGAGGAAATGCGGAAGCGTCTGCAGGTGCAGAACCCGGGTGCCGCGAGACAGTTCGAATCCGGAGAACTGGAAGGGGATTTCCACCACCCGCGAAAGGACCGGCGCGGCGGGGAACATGCGTTCCATTTCCATGAGCGTGGCCTTGAGCCGGGGAAAGGCACCCATCCCCGCCATGAATTGATCCACCCGGTAGCCGGACAGTTCTTCTTCCAGCAATCCGAGCCAGCCTGGGTTGGCCAATAGGTGTTGCAGGCCGCAATTGAGCATTTTGGCCGTGTTGCCCGTGCCGGCCATCAGCAGCAAGTAGGCTTCTGGAATGAGTTCGTCGAGTTCCACCGGTTCGCCGCGTTCACGGCGATCGGTGATCATGTCTTGGAAGCTGTCGGGTCGTGTTTCACCGGCGAGCCGCCCGGAGACCAGTTCCCGCAGAAATCCGAAAACGAACTCCCGATGGGCCACGAACGACGGTCGCGCGTAATGGGCATGGCGAGCTTCTCCCAAAATGGTGCCCGAGATGAACTCCTCTTCGAAAGCGATGAAGTGCGCCAGCGCCTCGGCATTGAGTTCGCAGTGCAGCACGGTCTTGCTGTTGGCCTGGGTGAGGGCCGTCATGAAGAAGTCGTGCAAGCGGACCGGCTGCCCGCAGGCCCGCGCGAATTCCTCCCGCAGGACTGCGTCGATCACTGGCAGGTGGCGAGCGACGGCGCTCATGGCAAACCCATTGCGCAAGTTGCGCCGCTTGCGTCGGTGCGGATCGCCGTCCAGTTGGGTCACGTGGCTTGGTCCCATGATCTCGCGGAAAGGAACGAGCGCTTCGTGGTAGGACCATTGGTCCGGATTGCGCCAGGCTGCCTCGTTGGCCTCCATGCCGGCGATGACCACATGACGCTCGCCTCGGAACTGCAGTTGGTAAATGGGGCCCAGGCGTCGATAGGCCTGGAGGTGATCAAACTGCTCCAGGCCATCGCGTTCGGTCGGAAGACCGAGGCTGGAGTAGTCAGGTAATGAATCCATCGAGGAGCAGTTGAGCATGGGATTGGAGAAAGGACAGTGGGGACCGATTCAAGCCTGAGCGGCGTGGGCCGCCTGTTGCATGGAGATGCGGATGCGTTCTTCGATGTGTGCACCAGCCAGGATGGGAGCATGGCGAGCGGGTCGATCGGTGGTGATGCAGGAGGGGATGGTTTCCACCAGCACCTCGGGATCGGGATCACTAAAGAATGCGATGGAGAGCCGCCCTGCTGCTGCGGACTCTGGCCGTATTTGAACCCGATGCGGAGTTGAACGCAGAACGTCGTTGCTCCACCGGGCCAGCAAGTCACCGGTGTTGACCACCACCGTCCCGGGCATGGGTGGAGCCGGAACCCAGAGGCCATCCGTATTTTGCACCTCCAATCCGCCGGCGTTGTCTTGGAACAAGAGCGTGAGTGTCCCGTAGTCGGTGTGGGCTCCGGCCCCCAATTGCCCCGGTCGCACACTTCGGCTGGGCGGGTAGTGCAGGAATCTCAAGGTCTGTGTCTTGCCCGTGTGCTTGTCGTCGAAAAACCCCTCCGGCAATCGTAAGGCCAGGGCAAAGGCCTGCATGACTTGCGCGGCGAGCTTGCGGCATTCGTCGTAGAATCCCGTGGCTTTCCATCGGAAGGCTTCGGAGGGCCAGCGCGGATCCGAGGCGTCAATGGCCAAGGCGTTGCGCATGGTGAAATCCTCCTTCAGGTCGGGAGGTTGTGTGGGATCCAAGGCCTCTTGGGCGAGTGACTGATAGCCGAAATTGCCCGCAGTGCGGAGGTGCTGAACCTTGGTTTCGTTGGGCAGTCTGAAGAAATCCTGAGCGAGTCCGAAGGTTCCACTGACTTGGTCGAAAGGAATCCCATGACCCTTGAGGTACATGAACCCCGTTTCGTGGGCCGCCCGGAAGACGTCGGCTCCGACGCTCTGTCGGCCTTCAGGTCCGCTGAAGAAGGGGGAGAAATCGATGAGAGGAATCAAGTTGCTCATTCCGTAGACCCGGAAGCAGGAAGCGGACCCAACCGCAAGTGGGGTAGAGCGATGCCGGCGAGGATAAGCCCGATGCCGCCCAGTTGGGACAGTCGCAGTGGGTCTCCGAGCAGCAAGGCGGAGAGTCCCACGGCCACCGGAAGCTCCAGCGAAGTCAGGATGCTTCCCAGGCCGCCGCCGAGACGATGGGCCGATTTCATCATGAGGAACACTGGGACCAGTTGTCCGACCGCACTGAGCACCGTTAGCCACAGCAGGGTTCCACCGAGGCTTGTTCCCACGACGCTCAGGGGCCAACCGACCACCCAGGTCACCCCGAGCAGGATCAGTCCGGACAAGGCCGAGAAGAAAAAGGAGCGAAACAACGGTGTTGATCGATTTCCGAGCCCTTCGGAGATCATGAAAAATCCGGCGAAACACAGCGCTGCCAAGATGGCCTGCGGGGCACCTTTCAAACTGTCAGGACCGGTGGACCCCATGAAATCGGTGGCCAGAACGGCTCCCGCCGTCACGAGGCAGACCGAAAAGATCTCACGGACCGGTGGCCAGCGTCGATGCACCAGGGCAGCCAGGATCGAGGTGAAGGGGACGTACAAGAAGAGCAACGTGGCTCCGACCGGAATGGGGCCGAGTTGGTAGGACCAGAACAAGAAGAGCACCACACCGCTTCCCACCAGTCCGCCCAAGAACATCCGCAACCAGAATCCTCGATCCTCTGCGGGCCATTTCACCCGACCGACCCAACAGGCCACACCGAAGGCCAGGGTCGCTATGGCGTATTCGCCCACCGAAACCAGAGCGAAGTTCAGTCCGGCCCGGTAGGCGAGCTTCAGGAGCGGACCATGAAGTCCCCACATGGCTCCCACCGTGAGCATGAACAGGATGTCAGAAGGGGCAGGGCGCGGTGCGGTGGGTTTCAAGAGGGTTCAGGTTCTGGCTCCGGCAAAGGCCGGACCCTGCAGACGCTGGAAGCCAGAGTCGTGCCGTTTGTATCGGTGACCCCGGGGAGATCAGGCCACCCGGTTGGATGGCTTGAATGGAGTGCGGAAGGCCTTCTCGAAATCGTAGCCGTCCTGAAAGTCCTTCCGCGTGTCGGTCTCCGTCTTGGAAAGGATCCCGTGTTCAACCATGTTGAAGACGATTTCTCCAAAATCCTCCGAACGCTGGATGCCCCACTCCGCCAGCACCGTCAGCGCCATCGGGCCGTATTCCTTCAGGGCATGTTCCCGAATGCCTTCCAGCAATTCCTGTCCGGTGATGTGACGGGTCTTTCCACCGACTTCCCGTTTCAAGGTGCGCTGCGTGTATTCCAAGGCGTCCCTCAAAAAGAGGTAGGCGTCGCGGTGATAGCGGCCATCAGTGGCCACCAGATCGGCGATCGGATCTTTGGGGCGGGGAATTTCCATTCAGGGAGTCGGTACGGAGGCTGAACTGGCGTGGGGAGTGCTTGTGGAATCGGCCCCGCGGTGGCTGGAGATCCAAATTTTGCCGCCGATGCCCATGAGCAACACCGCCGTCAAAATCCAGACGATCCGGAGTTCGTCTGCGGTGAGGTGTTTTGTGAGCGATTTCATGGACTGGATGCCGAGCAATGGATCAGGCCACCACCACGTTGACCATCTTGCGCGGTACGACGATGACCTTCTTCACGGTCTTGCCCACGATGAACTGTTGCGCCTTTTCGGCCTTCAGCGCGGCGGCTTCGATTTCCGCGGCGGTGGCGTCCACGGACATTCGGATCACATCGCGCAGCTTGCCGTTCACCTGCACGGGCAGCTCCATGTCGGTCTCGACCAAGAGAGCCGGATCGAACGCAGGCCAGGGTGCATAGGTTAGCGATGGCACTGCGGCGCCCCGGTGCTGGTGCAGCCGCTGCCAAAGTTCTTCGGCCAAGTGCGGCGAAAACGGCGCCAACAATTGCAGGAAGGATCCGAGCACTGCCGACGGGCGGTTCTCCCAGGTCATGGCCCCATTGATGAACACCATCATGGCCGAGATGGCCGTGTTGAACTGCAGGTGCTCCAGGTCGTGGGTCACCTTGCGGATGCACTCGTGCAACAGCTTGAGCTGGGCTGGGGTCGGTGCGTCATCGCGGATGAGCGGCGAGAGGCGGATCAGGTCGAGCAGCCGGGCAGACTCGGCGGCGGAATCGGTTCCGCTGGCGACCGTTGAGGCTTGCTCGTAATCCGTCTCGGCCTTCTCGTCGACAAAGAGACGCCACACCCGGCCGAGGAAGCGGTACACGCCTTCGACGCCCTGGGTGTTCCACGGCTTGGTGTCCTGCAGCGGGCCCATGAACATCTCATACAGCCGGAACGCATCGGCACCATATTCCACCAGCACGTCATCTGGGTTGACCACGTTGCCGCGGGATTTGGACATCTTCTGGCCGTCTTCACCGAGGATCAGGCCCTGGTTGACCAGCTTGAAGAAGGGCTCCGCAGTCGAAACCTGTCCCAGATCGAACAAGACCTTGTGCCAGAAGCGGGCATACAGGAGGTGCAAAACGGCGTGTTCCGTGCCGCCAACGTAGAGGTCCACGCCCGGGGTCTTGCCGCCGGATTTCATCCAGTAGTTCTCAATCTCGCTGCCCACGAAGCCCTGAGCATTCTTCGCATCGAGGTAGCGCAGGTAATACCAGCACGAACCCGCCCACTGAGGCATGGTGTTGGTCTCGCGAATGGATCCGTCGGGCAGGTGCAGCCAGTCTTGAGCGCGGGCCAGAGGCGGTTGTCCGTCGGCCGTCGGCTTGTAGTCCTCGAGCGTCGGCGGCATCAGCGGCAGGGCCGTCTCGGGCAATGCCTCGTGGTACAAATTTCCATCGGCGTCCTTGCGCCAAAGGATCGGGAACGGTTCACCCCAGTAGCGCTGACGGCTGAAGAGCCAGTCCCGCAGCTTGAAGTTCACCGTCTTCTGGCCGAGCCCCTTCGACTCCAGCCAGACGGTGATTTGCCGCTTGGCCTCCGCGGTCGGCAGCCCGTCGAGCGCGATCTCGGCGTTGCTCGAATTCACGGCCGTGCCCTCGTCGCAGAAGCCCTGCCACTCGGTCTTCGCATCGGGCGGCTGAACCACCTGCACCACCGGCAGCCCGAACTTCTGGGCGAACTCGAAGTCGCGCTCGTCGTGGGCGGGCACGGCCATGATGGCCCCGGTGCCGTAGCTCGCGAGGACGTAGTCGGCGATCCAAATGGGGATCTGGCCGCCGGTCACCGGGTTCAGGGCAAAGGCGCCGGTCCAGACGCCGGTTTTGTCTTTGGCCAACTCGGTGCGTTCCAAGTCGGACTTGGTGGCGGCGAACTCTTGGTACTGCTTCACCGCCGCGGCTTGCGCCGGCGTGGTAATGCCCGCAACCAGCCGATGCTCCGGCGACAGCACCATGTAGGTTGCCCCGAACAAGGTGTCGGGCCGCGTGGTGAAAACCCGGATTTTCTCAGGCTGGCCGTCCACTTGGAAATCAACCTCGGCGCCCTCGCTGCGACCGATCCAGTTGCGCTGCATCTCCTTGAGCGAGTCAGACCACTCAATGGTGTTCAGGTCGGCCAAGAGCTTTTCGGCATAGGCGGTGATGCGCAGCATCCACTGGCGCATCGGCTTGCGAATGACTGGGAAGCCTCCCACCTCGCTCTTGCCGTCGATGACCTCTTCGTTGGCTAGCACGGTGCCCAACTCGGGGCACCAATTCACCGGCGCCTCGGAGACATAGGCCAAGCGCTTGGAATCTCGGAAGGCACGCTGCTGAGACTCCGTCTGGCAGTCAGCCGGGTAGGTCAGCGTGTCGATGGGCTCGGCCTTGTTCGTGGCCGGGTTAAACCACGAGTTGTAGATCTTCAGGAAGATCCACTGCGTCCACCGGAAGTATTCCGGATCGGTGGTTGCCAACTCGCGCGACCAGTCGTAGCTGAAGCCCAGCGATTGGATTTGGCGCGTAAAATTCGCGATGTTGGTCTCGGTGGTGATCCGCGGATGCTGGCCGGTCTTCACTGCGTACTGCTCCGCCGGCAAGCCGAACGAGTCCCAACCCATCGGGTGCAGCACGTTGAAGCCCTGGGCCCGGCGATAGCGCGCCAGGATGTCCGTCGCCGTGTACCCCTCGGGATGCCCGACATGCAAGCCGGCCCCGGAGGGGTAGGGGAACATGTCGAGAATGTAGAACTTTGGTGGCAATTCCGACGCCGACGCAGTTCGCCCGTCCAGCCCATGGCGCAGCCCGAAGGGGTGGGATTCCGGAATGCGGTCCCCCGGGTTCCACGCCCGGAAAGTTTGTTCCGCCGCCCAGTGCCGCTGCCACCGGGGTTCAATCAAATGAAACGGGTATTGCCGCCTCGACATATAAGACCATGAGCATGGCGAGATCCGCCCCCTCTAAGCAACCCGGTATCCAAAAGGGGTCGGTCCCTCATATTTACACAAAAGGGGTCAGTCAATCATAAAAACTGTCGAACCACGCTCCGCAAAAGGGTTTATCGATTTGCTGCGGCCACGTCGAACTCGGTGGGACAGAGTTGCCTGAGCCGTGGTTTCACCGGACGATCCACCCCATGATCTCCCGACGCGAATGGCTGGTGGGCGGTGCTGCTGTTGTGGCGGCCGCGGGCTGCAAGACTCCGCAATCTTCCCGGATCCGGGTGCGTGTCTGGGACGAGCGCCAGCCAGCCCAGAAGAAGGCTTACCCGAATTGGCTCGGAAACCAGATCGCTGACCACCTGCGGACCCTCCCTGGACTGTCCGTCGATTCCGTTTGCATCGATGATTCTGAGCAGGGTCTCCGGGATTTGGATTCAGTCGACGTCTTGGTTTGGTGGGGGCATGTGCGTCACGCCGAGATCGAGCCGGCCACCGCCGTGCGGATCGTTGAGCGGATTCGCTCTGGGAAGCTCTCTTTGCTGGCCCTGCATTCGGCGCACTGGTCCCGACCGTTCGTGGAATCCATGAACGCTGTGGCCCGCGATAGGGCGTTGGCGGCCCTGCCTGAGGCCGAGCGCGCCCGTGCGGTGGTGGTCGAAAGCGACTTGTTGCCCCGGCCGTGGATGGCTCCGAGTTACAAGGAGAGATTGTCGCCGGAGGTTCAATACCGTCGCCCGCCGCAGGGCCCTGTCGAGGTCCGCCTGCTTCGAGCCAATTGCTGCTTTCCGGCCTACCGGGGTGATGGGAAGCCCAGCGAAGTCCGCATCCGTTTGCCGCGTCATCCTATCGCCCAAGGATTGCCGGAGTCTTTCGCCATCGAGCAGACCGAGATGTATGATGAACCCTTCCACGTGCCGGCTCCGGACGAGGTGGTTCTCGAGGAGCATTGGGCCGCCGGCGAATGGTTCCGCAGCGGTTCAGTGTGGCGCCTGGGTCGGGGGCGGATCTTTTATTTCCGTCCCGGGCACGAGACCTATCCGGTTTTCTTCAATCCCCACGCCCTCCGCGTCGTCGCCAACGCGGCACAATGGCTGGGAACCCGTTGAGGTTCTAGGCTCCTATCGGAGTCAAGGGGTACGCCGCAACCGAGACTCCGCGACAGCAGTGGGCCAGATCCGGAGGGCAAGAATGGATCACTTCTTGAAAGCCCAGAGCGTTCGGCGCGTCCGCAGCACGAATAAACCTTGCGAGATCGCCGGGGAAGCTTGGACCTCCTCGCCCTCGACCAAGGGATTGCGCGCCACCACGCGGAAGGTCTTCGAGGCGTCCAGCACGGTCGTCTGCCCGTTGTCTCCGACGAAATAGATCCGCCCGGCTGCTGACACAGGCGACGCCGAGAAGTTTCCACCGACCCGCTCCTGCCAGACGATGGAGCCCGTGGTGGCCTCGTAGCAGGTGGCCATGCCGGTGTCGGTCATGGCGTAGACAAGGCCATCCAGGTGAATCAGCGAGGGCACCTTCGGTTCACCGCGCTTCTGCTCCCACACAAGGTTGGATTGCTTGAGTGATCCCTCGCCTCCTAATCGGAACGCCTTGATGCCATCCTTGCCTCCCCATCCACCCGAGCAGAACGCCAGCCCGTCACCGATCACCACCGACGGTACCTTGCCTTCGCCGGGCACATCGCTGGTCCACAGAAGTGTGCCCGATTTGAGGTCGAATCCCTGAAGCACGTCGCCCGCTTCGGTCACCAATTGACGACGCCCTCTGGCATCGCTCCACAGCACTGGTGTGCCGTGCGAGATGCGCGAGCGTCCGCGACCGGTGCGCCATTGCTGCTTCCCGGTCTTGGCATCGAGCGCCACCACGTAGGATTTCTCCCAAGGGATCTGCCAGCCCACCTTCTTGTCGGCTCCCTCGCTGCTGGCATCCCTCGACATGATGAGCAATCCGTCATGGAGGACGAGGGCGGTGCCCAACCCGTGTTGGCTGTAGAAGGGGTGTTCGCGGTTGATCCACAGGGGTTTGCCTTCGAAGTCTACAGCGGCGAAACTGCCATCACCGAAGCACGCGTAGACACGCTTGCCATCGGTCGCCGGCGTTGGGGTCGCGTACGAATTCCGGGTCTCCTTGCGCCGGGGTACCTGGCGGAACACTTCGGTGTTCCAGACGATGCGTCCGGTCTTCCGTTCCAGCCCGATGATTCGGCACGACTCGCCATTGTCCGTGGTGGTGGTCACGAAGACCCGGTTCCCGTGCACGATCGGCGAAGACCACGCCTCGCCCGGGATCTCGGTCTTCCACGCCAAGTGGTCAGTGGCTGACCAAGTGGTGGGAACCAAGGTCTCCTTGGAATTTCCCTGACCGTCCGGACCTCGGAATTGCGGCCAGTTTTCAGCGTGGGCAACCCAGATGGTGAGTCCCAGCGTGAGGAGTGTGTTCTTCAGGGTGGTCATGCTCACCAGCATGCCCCCGGCGGCCATCGTGAGAAGGCCGGATTTCGTGGAAACTCCGATTCACCGGCCTAACCTTCGGAAGCAGATGAAAGGCTGGTGAGGTCGAGAAAAACTTCCTCTTGGCTTTGGAGTCTCTGCAAGCAAGGCTCATCGCCTATCGGGAATTAGCGCCTTTAGGTGCCATTCCCGAACTCCACATCGGAGTACACCGGGCCGGCTTAGCTCAGCGGCAGAGCAACGGTTTTGTAAACCGTGGGTCGTCGGTTCAATCCCGACAGTCGGCTCCACTCCCGGAAATCAAGGGCTCGGTTGTATTCTAGGCTCTTGGTTCTCGCCCTGGAGACGACGCCTGCCACAAATCTGGCATCGATTCCCCGCCATCAAACCGTCCGTGTTGAGCTACGAATTTTTTCGACCCGAGGCATACCTCCAATACCTCACCGCCTAGGGCCATTCGTTGGATTTGTCCACCCACCGAAACTTTCGGCGCGCTGGACGACCTCGATCACGGTCGATCTACGCGAAGCTGCATCCAATAGGCTTTGGCGAATTCCTCTCCCAGCAGGAGCGTGCCCTTCGTGCCGAAATGCGTCCGTTCGTGGGGGAGTTGCGATGTGGTGACCATGATGACCCCGGTTTCGGACTGGGCCATGGCGCGAATCGATCCGTTGATTTCATCCGAGTTCTTCCAGATGGCTGCGGGATGCTGCTCAGAGATGAACCACGGTAGGTTGGGGCTCTTGAAATCCTGACGAACCTGAGAAATGCACCGCTGCATCCAGACGGCATAGTGGCGTCGGTAGGGGGTGAAGTAGGTGTCGTTCTCCCCGGTGTGCCAGAAGACTCCTTCCAAGGAGCACTCGTGGCCGCGTCGGGCTAAATCGTCCAGGGCTTCACGAACGAAGGCAGAGAATTTGGGGTAGAGGTTGCGGTGGGCCTCGGGTGAGCCATCGGGAGACCAGTCCGGCCCTTGCGCACCGCTGTGGGTGAATTTGACGACCGCAATGGTGTCGTCTGTGGGCAGCGTTCGCCGCAGGTGGGCTCCGAAGCTGAGTTCCGGGCCGAAGTTGCCGAGACGATCCACCGGACCCAGCGATTCCCAGTTCTGTGAAGATTGAGTCCCTCCACCCAACGAGTACCGGAACAGAATCTCCTTTTGGGGCTGGGTCAGATTCTCAAATCCGGAGTTCTGTGGGATTTGCGCAACGAAGGCGTCTTCTCCTTCCATGTTGCGCTGGCCAGCCAGCACGAAGAGTCGAACGCGACTTTTCTTTCTCAGTATTGGCGGGATGGATTTGCCCCGGTCTGTCTTGGAAGCGACCAAAATCCCGACGGTAGCAAGATAGGCGTCGGCAAACGCTTCGCCTAACTGCAGTTGGCCTTGGGTCCCAAAGTGGTAGTGAGGTTGCCCACTGTCCATGACGTCAAAGGCAAGGTGGGAAGTGGGCACCCAACGCAGCAGCGGGTCTGCCTTCAGCACGGCATCCTGCTGTTGCCGGAGAATGGCCAAATTGCGCCGATTATCCATGCCCCAAATTCCCTTCTCGCTGACCTCGGCGATGAACCACCTCAGATGGGGCGACTGAAGGTCCTGACGCAGCCGAGCGATGAGCTCTGTGAGTCCCTGCGCATATTGTCGGTTTAACTTCGGGTCGAGCATGTCGTTTTCGCCCTGATGCCACAGGACTCCCTCCAGTTGGTAACGCACACCACGTCGATCCAGCTCCTGCAGAGATTCCCGAACGAGCTTGAGCGTTCTGGGGTAGAGTTTCTGTCCGTTGGTGGGTGCCGCCGGATTCCAATCGAAAGCCACCGTCGTTCCGCCGATGGCCGACTTGATGATGGTGATAGGAGCCACGCCGGAACGTTTTAGCTTCCGAGCGAAGGTGATTTCCGAACCGAAGGATTCGCCGGGTGCCAGCGTTCTCCAGAGAGCCGGTTCCCTCGAGTCCTCCGTGGGCAGGGAAGCGAACAGAACATCGGATTGAGGTGCGCCAGCGCCCTTAAAAATGGGATAATCGTCGATGCGGTTGGCGTGCGCATCCGCGCCTTCCATGTTCGACTGTCCCGCCAGCAGGAAAATCTTGATGGTCTTGGACGAATTGGTTTTGGACGAATCGGCGGCAAAGATCTGTTTATCACCGGCCATGAAAGCAAACGCGATGAACAGCCGGAAACATCCCCAGAAGAGGCGCGACATGAATTCAGCGTTGATGGGGTGAAGCCGAAAGCAACCGGATTCGCGAAAGTCGGTCCTC
>CAMATE010000078.1 GCA_945861075.1 Akkermansia muciniphila | reverse complement strand
GGGTTTTCGGATGCCGGATGAATGGGAGGTGCACTCTGGGACTTGGCTGACTTGGCCGCGTCCTGAGGGGATCAGTTTTCCCGATAAGTATGAGACTGTGCCCGATGTGTACGCGGAGTTGATCAAGGCTTTGGTGCAGGTGGAATCGGTGCATATCAATGTCTGGAACGCGGAGAAGGAGGCGTGGGTGCGAGGGCTTCTTTCGGAAAGGGGAACGCCGCTGGATCGTGTGTCGTTTCACCATTTTCCAGCCTATGAGCCCTGGTGCCGGGATCACGGACCGATCTTTTTGGTGCGGGATCGCGCTGGGGTTCGTGAGCGTGCTGTCGTAGATTGGGACTACAATGCTTGGGGCGGTAAATACCCGCCTTACGATCTGGACGATGCGGTGCCTCGCCATGTGGCCGCTTTGCGGGGTCTGCCGCTCTACTCTCCAGGCATGATTTTGGAGGGGGGATCCATTGAGGTGAATGGGGCAGGTACATTGCTAACCACCGAGGCCTGTCTCTTGAATCCCAATCGGAATCCGAAGTTAAACCGGGAGCAAATCGAGCAGCAGTTGCGCGATTACTTGGGGGTCCGCCAGATCCTCTGGCTGGGTGATGGAATCGTAGGTGACGATACTGATGGCCATATTGATGATATTGCCCGATTCACGGACGCAACGACGGTGGTGACGGTCGTGGAGGACGATCCGTCGGACGCGAATTACGCTCTCCTTCAGGAGAATTTGCACCGGCTTCGGTCGATGAAGGATCAAGACGGCAACCCTCTTCGTATCGTCTCACTGCCCATGCCCGGTGTGGTGGAATATGACGGTCAGCGGTTGCCTGCCAGTTATGCCAATTTCTACATCGCCAATCGATGTGTCTTGGTGCCGACCTACCGACATGCCAACGACGCCAAAGCTCTGGAGGTGCTGCGTCCGCTGTTTCCAGGAAAAAAGGTCATTGGTATCGATTCGACGGAATTGATCTGGGGCTTGGGTTCGTTCCATTGCATTTCCCAACAAGAACCCGCCGGCGGTAGACTGCCGCTATCGGAGTGAGAAGGGGGGCTGCAGCGATCCGATGGTTTCAGACGATTGACCCGCCTTGGTCTGAGGTGCTTCATCCGCGGATGTGTCCCTGTTTTTTTGGTCGGTCTTGGGCGTGGTTTTTCTTGGCAACGATCCTCTCGGTCTCAGCTGATTATTTCCCGTCATCCGATGCCGTTGGCGGTTGGCGTACGGCGACCAATTCGCCCTCGGTGACCCGTCGCCGAGCAGGTCTCGACGCCCGCCGTTTGGACCAAGCCTGGGAGTACAATCAACGCTGTTCTCAGAACGCTGGTCTTTTGGTGGTTCGGCATGGTTGGTTGGCTTTGGAGCGATATGCTGGTCGTGCGAACCGGGAAGCGCGCCCGGACATGGCTTCGACTGGCAAGGCTTATACCAGTATCGCTTGCGGCATCTTGCTTCAGGAGTTTCGCGACCAGTTGCCTGCAGGCCTGGATACCCTCGTTTATACTCCTCGATTCTTGCCTGAGGCGTTCTCGGCGGATGGCAAGCTGGACGACCCTCGCCGCGCGGATATCACTTTGGGTCACCTGCTGTGCATGAGTGGTGGCTATACCGGCGAGGGGGGCGCACCAACAGCCGTGATCATGGGCCGGTCGTTCCCGCTGAAGCCCGTGCCGGGGCAGGATTTACGGGATTTGGACGGATCATCGCTCCGCTGCGCCATGTGGACCAATGCCGGGGGAGGCTATTCCTACTCGTCGCCTGAGCCCCACATCGCCTCCATGGTTCTGCGTCGGGTCAGCGGTCTGGATCTGCAGGATTACATCGATCTGCGCTTGGCCAAGCCGATGGGGTGGGGGCCTTGGAACTACTGCCTGTATCGGGGCAACATCACGCTGCCGCATGCCAATGGGGCGGGCAGCATCGCCGTCGCTGCGACCGATGCGTTGCGATTCGGCTATTGCCTATTGCGCGATGGGCGGTGGGGTCGCCAACAATTGGTGCCTTCGGCTTACATCGCTCAATGCCGTCAGATGTCCCGATTCAATCCGCACAGTCCTTACAGTCTGATGTTCGAGCACAATGCCGATGGCCACGTGGCGGGAGCTCCCAGGGACGCGTTTTGGAAATCCGGGGCGGGAGGCTTCGCCCTCATCGTCGTTCCATCACTGGATTTGGTGATCTACAAAATGGGCGGCAACAACGGGCAATATGATCCTGCCTTGACCCGTGTGCCCCAACCCGTTGGAGGCACGGATCGGGACGACTGGAAGCCACTTCAGGGAACGCCGTTCCAAGAGGCTAGCAACGGAGGTGACGGTGGGATTCGCCGAGTCCTGGAAATGGTCTGTGCGGCTACCGTGGACTGAGGGGCTGACAGCGACCGGAGGAGGATTAGCGCCGCTGCGAGTTCGCAGCAGCCTGAGGAGGGTAGCCTGTCGGTTGGGCCACGGGTAATGCGGGCCGATGAGCCACTGACGGAGCGGAAGCCCCGATGGTGGGTCGGACCATCGGCAGTGGGGCTGCCGCAAAGCCACGATTTCCCGCGCCGGCATTTTGGGAGGCACCCGGAACATTGGCCAAAGCCGGATTCACCGGATTGAGCGGTAGTCCGCCGGCCGCAAAAAACTGCGATGCAGTCTGTCCTGGTATCACCGTTGGTGTACGCCGAGTGACGCCTCGGATTCCCTGAGCCCAGGCCGTGGACGCTGCGACAGCAAACAGGGCCAAAATCAAAGAAGCACGCATCCCCGGTAACTACGCCTCAGAGTCTTATTTGCAAGGGCGTTTTTCACCCGTGTCGCTGCCAGGCTGAATCCAAACTCAGATTTTGTGAGCAAGCGTGGGCTTCAGGGAAGGGGCCACGTGACGAGAGATTAGGGCAGCAGACGTCGGGCGGCCTCAAAGACTTCCTTCACTGGCACCCCGGCCATGGCCGCGACTCCCTTGCAAGATTCATACTCCGGAGCCGCCTGAACCACCTTGCCATTCAGCAAGCCACGCTTGACCTGCACCGTTCCATAAGGGGTCTTGACCGCGATATGGTCCCGTAGGAGTTTGCGTCGTTGCGCAACCGTTCGGCGGACACCGAATGCGGTGGTTTCTACCAGCAGGAACTCGGTGAAAAGGTCGGCGTTGTCGGGTTCACACAGCACGGTCAGGAGCACGCCGGGTCGCTGCTTCTTCATTTGGATCGGAGTGTGGAAGGCGTCGAGCGCTCCCAATCGAAAAGCCCTCTCCAACACATGTCCGAGGATTTCTCCGGAAATGTCGTCCAGGTTGGTCTCCAGAACGGCCACCTGATCGGTCAGCCAGTCGTGCGGCGCTGAGACTTCAGAGGTTTCGCTGAGGATGGCCCGCAGAACATTGGGCCGGGTCTTGTTGTTCCGCTTACCCAGTCCGTAGCCGATGCGCTGGGCTTTGACGGACCCCATCGGTCCAAAGGACTCGACGAACTCGGCCAAAATGGCAGCTCCAGTCGGTGTGACCAACTCGTGGGGTTCGTCACACTGGCTCACGCCGATGCCGCGGGCTCCAAGGATTTCCAGGGTCGCTGTCGTGGGAATGGGGAATCGGCCGTGCGCGCAGTTCACGAAACCGGTGCCTTCGACAACGGGCGCGCTGGTGATGTGGGGTTTGCCGAGGAGTTCCAGACAGATCGCAGCCCCAACAATGTCGACAATGGAATCGACGGCACCGACCTCGTGAAAATGGACTGATTCCGGGGGGAGGCCATGCACCTTGCCTTCGGCCACGGCCACACGGTGAAACACCGCGATGGACTTGGCCTTGACCCAATCGGAAAGGGGGCTGGATTCGATGAGTTGGCGGATGATGGCGAAGGTGCGTTCCTCGCCATGCCCGTGATCATGCCCATGCCCGTGATCATGCCCATGCCCGTGATCATGCCCATGCCCGTGATCATGCCCATGCCCGTGATCATGCCCGTGATCATGCCCGCAATCTTCTCCCTCGAGGTGTACATCGAACTTCACACCTTCAATGGATGACTTGTGCTTTCGCGCCACATGCAGGTGGTAGCCGTTGAGTCCCAGTTTGCGGAGTTCCCGATCGAGTTCCCGAAACTCGACACCCAGATCGAGCATGGCCCCAATGAACATGTCACCGCTGATCCCGCTGAAGATATCGAGGTAAAGGCTGCGCATGAGATAAGACTCTGAGTGTTCTGCTCGTCGGAATCAGTCAATAAAGCGGATCGGGCTCACCGTTGAGTTTGGGGCTATCCTTCGTTCCATCATTCAGCGGCTCATGGCTCCGTTGGGAGCGAAGATTTGCCGGCGCTCATCGATGGAGATCTCCCGCCATTGGCCTGCGGGCAGCGGACCCAATTCGAAGGTTCCAATGCGCACCCGAACCAGTCGCAGGGTGGGGTGCCCCACAGCGGCCGTCATGCGTCGGACCTGACGGTTCTTGCCTTCGACCAGTTCGATGGCGATCCAGCAATCGGGCACGGATTTGCGAAACCGGATGGGGGGATTCCGCGGAGGCATTTCCGGCTGAGGATCCAGTTTCCAAGCTCTGGCCGGTCGAGTTCGATGCCCTTGGATCAACAAACCGTTTTCCAATGACCGGAGCGCCGGGTCTTCGGGGATTCGTTCCACCTGCACCCAGTAGGTTCGCTGGTGGCCTGCCTCCGGATCCAGCAGTCGGCTATTGAGGCCGGCTTCGTCGCTCAGCAGCAGGAGCCCTTCCGAGTCGGCATCCAATCGGCCTAATGGATATACCCGCGGAGGAAAGCCGAATTCCGACAACGTTCGGTTGGGCGAACCATCCGGAGTGAATTGCGATAGCACTCCGTAGGGCTTGTGGAAGGCGATGAGGCTCAAGAGCGCCTCCAGCCTCCCTCATGCTTTTTGCCGCCGGTGAACAATTTCTTGATCCACATGGCCGCTCCCACCACGCCCGCAGCCACGAGTTTCCAACCTTTTTTCAGGAACACGATGACCGGCGCAAACAGCCCAAACTTGGCGGCAGCCGCAGCGGCTCCACCCAACACCAACGCACCCAAGCCATATTGGGAGATCCGATCGCCCTCACGGTATTCGGCATAGGATTCTCCGCTGCTGTACTTGTGAGACCTCAGTATATCCCGGAATTGTGGCAACGTGGCATCCACATGGGTCCGATCCTCGATCAGGGTGACCTTGGTGACGCCGTTGCGACCCAAGAGTCGCACGTTGTAGTTCACGAACTTCCCGCCACCGCTCTCCGCTTCCACGCTCCATTCCAAGTTCTTCGTGACGTCATTGAAGTTTGGGGCCACATGCCAGCCCACGATACGGATGGGCGGCGTGCCGCGTTCCTGTCGGGCCTCGTTCATCGACTCGGTGCCGCGCCGGTAGGAATCGAGCAGTTTGTCGGCGTCCAAGTCCGTTTTCTCGTCGTCCTTCACGTAGCCGATGGCATCGAATTCCAAAATCACCCACCACTCGTCTTGGGTGTGCATGAGGAGACCCGTTTCCTCCCCACTGGGGCGATTGCCCGTCATCTTGAGGAAGTCCTTGGCCGCCGTGGCATCCAAAAAGCGGAAGCCTTTGGGGATTTGCAACGTGGCCCGTCCCATGAGGCTGACATTGGTGGGGCCCTGGATCCACGCCAATTGATCCACGGGCGGGGCCTTGGCGACAGGGAGTTTCTCGGGCTTCTCCTGCGCTCGGAGGGAGAGGCAGCAAAGGCCGAGGATGATCCAAAACGGGCTGTGCCGGAAGAACGACGAAAGGTTCATCAAGTGGGAAGCCAGAAGACTGGGCGACAATGGAGACGAAGGGGAGACTCGGGGCGCTGAGGGTTCAGGGATGGCAGGCGCAGGATCCACCGCAGGACTGGGGCGGCGGGACATCGCAGGCACCGCTTTCGCAGCCAGAGGCAGCATCCGCCTTGAGCATGAGGAATCCGCCCGAGATGACCCTCCGAACCGGTTTGCCGGAATCAGGATCGCGTGACAGGGGCTTGTCGTTCATGGATTGCTTCACTTCGAAGCGCCGTACGGCTTCGTCAGGCACCGATGGAATGGTCTCGTACTGGTAGACAGGCATGGCGGGGAGAAATTGAACGCTAGACCGCTTCAGAGCAACCCGAAGCGAAGCCCCGAAATGGGGGCCCAACACAGATCCGATGGGCCGGAGCATGGATGTTGAGATTTAGGCCTCTGCGTTGCCCAGTTCCGGCAAGGCATTCGTGCTGTCGGCGAAACGGTCGGCACGGACTCCCATGCGGCGCATCAAACTCAGATGCATATTTGCCAAGGGCGTGTTCTTGGCGAACACCAGATGCCGGCCCGGGTTGAGCGTTCCGCCGCCGCGACCCGCCAACACCAAGGGCAGATTGATTGGATTGTGGGAATTTCCATCGCGCATGCCGGCTCCGAACAAAATCATCGATTGGTCGAGCACCGATCCCGCGCCCTCCTTCATGGAACGCAGCCGGTCCAAGAAGTACGCATACTGTTCGATATGCCACCGGGTGATGCGTTCGTAAGGAGCGAGCTTTTCCGGTCGGTTTTCGTGGTGGCTGTACTCGTGGTGACCGCCTTTGACACCGTCCAGGAAGGAGAAGTTTCGCCCTGACACGGCATTGCCGAACATGAAAGTGCTGACCCGTGTGGAGTCGGTCCAGAAGGCCAGGGCCATGATGTCGAGCATCAGGCGGACATGCTCGGTGTGGTTAATGCCCCGTTGGCTGGCTTGAGCTGGATCGGAGTACACATCGATGCGCTGACCGAGGCGTTGGATCTCGGCCCGTGCAGCGGGGTCTTCCAAGTATTCGCCCATAGCGCGACGTTTGGCCCATTGAATCCGGTGTTCTACTGACCGGACGCTCTCGAAATATTCTGTGAGCTTCTGCTGGTCTGCCTTGCCCAGTTGTTGCTTCAGCCGTTGAGCGTCGCCAGCGACGAGGTCCAGGACGCTGGAATTGTCTCCGAAGCGCGCGGCAGGTAAGCCGCTGGCGGTGCGGAAGAGACGGTCGAAGGCCCGGCGCGGATTGATTTCTTTGGCGCAGGGAGTCGTTGGAGTTGCCCAACTGATGTGTGATCCGTAGAGGCGAGTGAAACCCACATTGGTATCAACACCTGTGGTGATGGGTTCGATGCCGAGTTCCAGCGAAGGCAGGGGCGTCAGGTGGCCAACTTGCCGTGCCATCCACTGATCCATCGAGGTGTTGCCGGAGCACAAGTCTGCCCCGGTGGTTCGCGTGATGGTGGTGCTGGTGAGGAATCCGCCGGTTTTGACGTAATGGCCGTCACCCGTGTTGGTGGCCGCATTCCACAATTGGGTCAGGACGAGCAGTTCGGACTGATGGGCTTGAAGCGGAGCTAGAATGGGCGACAACTGAAACTTTGAACCCTCACCTTCGGGCGTCCAACGATCGGGTCGCGTGCCATTGGGCATGTACAGGCAGGCAAAGCGCCGCGGTTTGGCGGCAGCGCCCGCCTCATTTGGGGAGGATGTCTTGGTGGCAGCCATGGCCTCCAGCCAAGGCAACGCCATGGCAGCACCCGCTCCGCGGAGAAGGGTCCTTCGAGACAACGTTCCAAACGGCATAACTTGGATTCTATGGTTAGAGATCAACGGGCGAAAGACCTGTTGAAGCTGTGGTCTTCGCGGCTCGCTGAGAGGTGGGGCGGGAGTGGCAATGTTTCGCTGGGGAGGCCGCAAACCGGGTTTTAGAAACTATAGGAAATTCCGGCCATGAGGCGCAGATCATTCCCACGACGACCGGGAGCCGGGACCGAGCGGTAGAAATCCTGAAACGTGATGGTCGCGCTGGATTTCTCGGTGATCTTGGTCGATAGCCCGAGATTGAAGTTCATCACGAAATTTCCAAAGTCGGCTACCTGCGGCAGGATTTCCATGCTTTGGACGATGGAAGCGCGATCATTGATCTTCCATTGAACCTCTTCGGCCAGACGCAGTGTCAGATAGTTGTCTGTGCCCGATCCCTTGAGGCGCTCGAAAATGAAGGCGGGACCATTTTCCAGCTTCAACTTCAATCGGTCGTTCCGGATGGCGTAGTAACCGAAGGCGGGAGCCACGGTGGCACGATAGTCAACGGAGGCGATACGATCCTGACGGGCATCCGACCGGAGACCGAGATAGGTTCGGTCGCTCATCATGCGGTTGTACTGGGCGTACAATCCGTAGTTCTGTGCGGTCGTGGTTTCCTTGCGGGTCGTGGGGTCGCTGTTGCTGCCGTAGGTGGCGTCGGATCCCAGGGCGATTTCATTCTTGTCCCATTTACGCAGCGAATTGATTGCGGCGCCCATGAGCAGGGTCTCCGCGTTGCCCCGAGATACTGAGGCATTCAGCGATGCAGTGGTGTGCCAAGGACTGGGAGGTTTTGGCGGGGTGACTGGCGGAGAAGTGGCTGCGGGCGTGTTGGTGGAAGTGTCTGCCGCGAAGGAGGCCTGGACGATCACACTGAGGGCCACCGCCCATTTGAAAAATCCGTGAATCATAGGTCAACTCATTGGCAACCCTAGGTAATTGTGTGGATCAGACAATGGTGAATCATTGAAAATTCGATGGAAGTTCATGGCTCCTGATTTTCAGGGCTTGTCTTTGCTGTCTATTCCCGTCATTCCCGAGGTTTAACGATGGACCTCAAATTCGTCCTAGAGTCCCTGCTTTTCGCTGCCCAGAAGCCTCTCTCTCCCATGGAGTTGAGGGATATCCTCAACCGTGCCGCGCAAGAAGAGAACGCCATCGAACCGGTGCGTGCGCTTCTGAAGTTGGACATCGAGCGTATTCTGGAATCGCTGAAGGCTTTGGAAGAGGAACACCGAACGGCGGGTCGCAGTTACCGTTTGGTGTGTGTTGCCGGTGCATGGCAGTTCGTCAATGAACCCGACTACGGGCCGTGGTTGCGTGCCTTTTTGGGGGTCAAGAATCGTCCATCCCGGTTGAGTCAACCGGCGCTGGAGACTTTGGCCATCGTGGCTTATCGACAGCCGATCACCCGGGCGGAGATGGAGCAAATCCGAGGTGTTGCGGTCGACGGCGTGCTATCCAGCCTCGTTGAGCGTGGGCTCATCGAGCAGGTGGGGCGTGCCGAAGTGGTGGGGCGTCCGATGCAATACGGTACGACGGATGCCTTTCTGGAGTACTTCGGTTTGGCGGGGCTCGAGGGATTGCCGGATGCGTCGGAATTGCGTCGGATTCCCGTTCAGCGCCCCGACTCACTTCTGACTGTGGATCCGGGTCTTGCAACGGTTCCGGAGTCTCCGAAATTGGAGGAAGCATCACCGGAGTCGCTGGCACTGGCTCTGGAAGGGACTCCAACTGATGGCACCCCGATTTCGGGAGTGATCCCGGAAGAACCCGCGCCATCGGCTGGCGACGTTGGCGGGGTGTCAGAGCCCACTTGATCGCTTTTTCAAGACGCACAGTTGGGTTCTCTGGGGGCATTTCTGGCGGTCGGGAGGCCTACCAATCCGGAGTTTAACCCGCGTGCAATTCCAGCAAAAAGGCCCGGTCGGATGCGTATCCGTACCGGGCCTGAATTGTTTCTGCTGACGATCAGCCTTCGGTCGCCGGTTGGGCAGCAGCGCCCTGAGGCGGTTGCTGGACCTGCACTACCGGAATGGGGAAACGCAGCTTCATGACGTCATCCACGAGGACTTCGATCGTGTACACACCGGCCTCCTTGAATTCGACATTGGCCATCACGCTCACCGTCGTCATGGCCTGCACGGGATCAGCCAATTGGAACTTCACGGAGTTCTGACGCAGCACTGTGTTGCCGTCTGGTGCGATGAGGCGGACCACTTCGGTGAATTGACCGATGCCGGCCACCCATCGGTCGAACACGCACAGCTTGAAGGCGGTGATCGGGAGCTGCGGCACACGGACCAATCCGATGATGCCGATCAGGATGAAATTGCCGTTGGACTCCTGCTTCACGTCCTCGCAGAGGAGCGAGCACTGGAGGTCGGGAAGGATGCGATTCGGTTTCATGATGGCTGCGGAGAAGACCAACCCGGAGGCATTGGGTCAAAGCCAATCCGGACGCGAATCCGGACGGATTGCGCGGTGAACAATGTCATGGGCCGCGTGTCTAGACCGTTCTTGATGCGCTTGAGCGGGCAATCCCTCCGCAAATGGCGGTGCCCGAAACGTCGTTGCCGGCTCAAACCTTGGGCTTCCAGCCGGACCGGTACTCACGGCTCCAGAGTGCCGAAGCGGCGCGATCCTTGCGGATGGCGCGGCTCTTGGGATCCAAATGCAAGGTGTGACCGGTGCGCCATGCGATGTTGCCCAAGTGGCAGAGCAAGGTGCTCTTCTGCCCCTCCTCGATCTCCGAATTCAGGCGGGTGTTGCCGCGAATGGCTTCGATGAAGTTGAGGAAATGGTCTGAGTCGCGGCGAGGGGCTTGTCCTTCTCGGACCGTTTTGCCCTTTCCGTCGATGTGTTTCCAACCGCTGTCCAAAAGCAGAAAGGCGCCGCCTTCGCCAAGGAATTCCACGCCGACGCCGGCCCCATAGTAGCCTCGGGGATTGCAGCTGTGGCATTCCCAAGTGATTTGGCAGGTGCCGAAATCGTAAGCCGCCTGAATGGTATCCGGGGTTTCTTGGTCATCCTGGAAGTAGTAGCGACCTCCCGTGCAACTGACCTGGGTCGGGCAATCCACGCCGAGTCCCCAGCGCGCCAGGTCGAGAAAGTGCGGGCCATTGTTGGCCAGTTCACCGCCACCCCAGTGCCATCGCCAGTGCCAGTTGTAGTGAACCACGTTGTCTCGGTACGGCCGCTCCGGTGCGGGCCCTTGCCAGAGCGAGTAATCGAGCCAGTCCGGCACCGATGCAGGCTTGCCGTTGCCGATCGTGGTGCGGTCGGCGTTGTACCATGAGCGGGCTCCGTGGAGTTTGCCGATGATGCCGCCGTGCAGTTCGGCCATCGCTTCGCGGACCAGAGTCCAACTGCGTCGCTGGTTTCCCATCTGGACCAGGCGCTGGTGTTTGCGAGCGGCGGCGACCATCCATTGGGCTTCTTGCGCGTTGTGGCTTCCGGGTTTTTCAACATAGACGTGCTTGCCAGCATCGCAGGCGAGGATGGTCGCGGGCGCATGCCAGTGGTTGGGAGCGGCGATGCTGATGGCGTCCAGCGATCGGTCATCGAGCATCCTGCGGAAATCGATCACTTCCTTGGGACGGCGCCCGTTTTTTTTCTCGACCCAGTCGGCGGCCTCGGCAGCGGCCCTGCGATCGACATCGCAAACGGTCCCGATCACGCAACCCGGCACGGTTAGAAACCCTTCCAAATGGGCTTTGCCTCGATGGAGACCCATCACGCCAATGGCGACCTGGTTGCCAGGTTGAGCGGCACCGACGGAGCGGGGCAGCAGCGTGGATCCGGCAGCCCAAGCGGAGGTCTGTAGAAAACGCCGCCGGGACAGGGAGGGGGAACTCATGCCGCGATTGGATTCTTGCCGATCACTGACGTCGAGATCCGGTTTGAGGCTTTTGGGTTTGAGTCGGGGTTTGGCTTGCGGGTTCCGAGCCGCTCGTTCGAGATCGCCGCCCGTGAAACGAACAGTCTGGACCAACCATGAATTGCAGCCCGCTGCGGAGCAGTATTTACGGGCGGAGTTGGAACGCCGCGGGGATCGCCTGGTTCAATCCGTATCCTCGTCCCGATCGGTGCTGCTTCCTGGGGAACCGGATGCCAGCCTCGCCCAGGTAGACATCGCTTATGGTCAGCCGTCTCCCGATGATGTGATGGCCTATGGGGGGATTCGATGGGTGGCACTCTCCACGGCTGGGTATACCCGATACGACCGCGCCGATTTTCGTCAGGCCCTGTCTTCTCGGGGGACGGTGGTCACCAATGCGTCATCGGTCTTTGCCGATCCATGCGCGCAGCAGGTCCTGGCCGGCATGTTGGCCTTGGCGAGGAAGCTGCCTTCCCAGCTGCGCAATCAAGACGGGCTGCGGGAATGGCGGTATTTGGAGGATCGTTTTACTGCTTCTGTGCTGACGGGGCAGACGGTTGTCATTTTGGGGTATGGTGCCATTGGTCGGCGTTTGGCTCGTTTGCTGTCCCCCTTTGACATGCGCGTGATGGCTCTCCGGCGTCAGGCGGAGTCCGATGGTGCCGTCACCTTGATCCGCGATGGCGAATTGCCCCGGGCTTTGGCGGAAGCGGATCATGTCATCAACGTGCTTCCAGACTCTGCGGCAACTCGGAGATTTGTCGATGAGGCGAGGCTGTGTCAGTTCAAGCGAGGTGCTCGGTTCTACAATATCGGCCGTGGCACGACCGTGGATCAGTATGCGCTGATTCGAGCCTTGGATTCGGGCCAATTAGGGGCGGCCTATCTCGACGTCATGGATCCCGAGCCTCTCCCCCCAGAAAACCCTCTTTGGAAGGCCTCCAATTGCTTCATCACCTGTCACGTCGGCGGCGGAACCATGGATCAGGATGACAAGTTGGTCCGTCACTTCCTGCAAAATCTGGACCGATGGGAACGCAATGAAGCCTTGATCGATCGGATCTGCTGACTCTCAGCATTGGCTCCTTCGTTGGCCGCTTCCCTACCCGATGGCGTTGACGCGGAGGTCTCGGAGGGTTTTGAGGTGTGGGAGTGGGACACCGCGGATGGGGCGTGCGCCGTCGAGGCGTTTTGGGCCGAAGTGTGAGCGGTGGTGCTGGAAGATTTGGTTAACGAAGTCCTTGGAACCGATGGCCACGCCGGCTGTGAGGTGGCGGACGCGGAGTCGGAGTATTTCTGGCAGGCTCAAGTGGCCTCCGCGTGCCAATTCGGCCCGGATTGCATCTCGGTCGATGGTCTTCTTTTCGCTATGACCGGCCACACCGGCGGTGGTGAAGAGGTTTAATCGATATTCTGCGGCGGCCGAGCTCCAGGAGCGGCCTGTGAGGAAGGTCATGAGTCCGTGGCGAACCACAGGGTTTCCGGCCACGGCGGCGGAATAGCCGCAGAAGCGGTAATCCTTGGGGTCGGAGACCAGTCCGGCGCGGACGGGGTTGAGATCGATGTAAGAGGCGACGGTTTGGAGAGCGACGGCTGATTCTTCGATCAGAGTGCTGGAGAAACGTTCGGCCCAGACGG
>CAMATE010000077.1 GCA_945861075.1 Akkermansia muciniphila | reverse complement strand
TCCTTGATCTGGGTTTTGCCGCGGAGGTTGGGGACTGGCTGGTAACCATCGAGCCAGATGTATTCCAATTTGTATTTAGCCATGGATGTGAATGGTAGTGACTGCAGCGAATCGTCCCGATGCAGCGAATTCATGAAGCAGGGCAGGTGCCATGATTCGTTCGCTGCACTTCCCGCTCGGGAAATGGGGCGTTTTCGGCGCGAATAATAAACCGAGGTCGAGAGCACGCCTACATTTTTTGCGCGCAGTCCGTCACGTGGAATGTGGGTTGTTGGTCTGTGTGGTCAAAAAACACCAAACCGTGATCGCGGTCTCGTCCGGGGTCGGGTTTTGTCCTGTCTGGCCGGTCGGCTTGGGATGTCCTAGTGTGGCCTCATCCTGATGTTGAAGGTCAAAGACACTCTTCGTTCCACGGTTTACCTGAGCTTCGATGGCAGGGTGATCAAGACCTATCACGGGCCGGATGCCGCGTCCCGGTACCAAACCGAGGTGGCGGTGCTTCGGTATCTAGAAGATCGGGGTTGTCCATTCGTACCCCGGATTCTTTCTGAGAACCCGATTTTGCCCCAAATTGTCACCACCAATTGCGGTCAGCGGGTCGAGCATCTGGACTCTGAGCGCCTGCACAGTCTTTTTGCCGAGTTGGAAGCTTATGGCATTCGGCACGATGATCAGGATGCGAGGAATGTGACCTATCGGAGGAGCGATGGCCGGTTTTGTGTCATTGATTTTGAGTTTGCGACCTTCCTGGGGGCCTCAGGCACCGTGGCTCCCTGAATGGGCACTATGGATTCTAAAATCTCCAGTCTTTGCCTGCATTGGTCGGGTTGTTCCGATCGCGGGAAAGTGCGCGTCAACAATGAGGATTCCTTTGTCGGTTTGAGGTTCAACCGGCAGGAGTTGGAACGGTTGGGCAAGGATGGGGAAGCGTCGTTGCAAGCGGCTGATTTTGTCTTCGCGGTCAGCGACGGGATGGGGGGCGCACAGGCTGGGGAATTTGCCAGCCGGATGGCTGTCGAGAAGGTGCCTCAGATTCTGCCCAAAGGATTCCGCACCGAACGCGGGCCCACCGAAGGCATCGCCGCGGGCCTCTTGCTTCAGGCTCTTTTTCGGGAGATCCACGCGGCTTTGGTCTACATGGGTCGCAGTTATGAGGAGTGCCGCGGGATGGAGACCACGTTGAGCTTGTGTTGGTTCACACCGGGGCTTCTGCACTTTGCTCATGTGGGCGATAGCCGTATTTACCATCTTCCGGCTTCCGGGGGCATTCGCCAACTCACCGAAGACGACACCTACGTCGGTTGGCTGTATCGCAATGGCAAGATCAACGAGCGGGAGGCCAGAACCCATCCGCGACGCAATGTGCTGCAGAAGGCTTTGGGAGGCGGTAATCAGTTTGTGGATCCACAAATTGGCGCTGTACCTTATGCGGTCGGTGACCAATTTCTCCTCTGCTCCGATGGACTCGTCGATGGCCTGTACGATGCGCACTTGATGGACTTGATGGGTTCCAGGGATGGAGCCCGTCCAGAAGTGGGTTTGGGGCGCCACTTGGTGGAGACTGCTGTGGCCGCCAGCGGTCGGGACAACACCACCGCTCTGGTGATCGAAGTGCGTGGTCCCTGATCGCTGCGCCCGGTCGAAGCAGGGTGTAGAATTAAAAAGCCGCGCCGGTTTCCCGGCGCGGCCTGCGTTGGTTGAGTTGTTTGGGTAAGTGCTAAGGTCTGGTATTAACCGTGGTAACCTTCCTCGCCGTGCTCGGCGAGGTCGAGACCGTTGATTTCGACTTCTTCAGTCGGGCGGAGTCCGACGACAGCCTTCACGATGTAGGCGATGATGGCGGTAGCCACCACGCTCCAGACGATGGTCAGAACCACCGCCTTGAGCTGAGCACCGAGCAGACCGGTCTTCAGGCCAGCCACCACCGAGTTGGCCTTCTCGTCGGCCATCACGCCGGTGAGGATCGCTCCGAGAGTGCCGCCGACGCCGTGCACGCCGAAGGTGTCGAGAGCGTCATCATAGCCGATCCACTTCTTGAGGAAGGAGCAGGCGAGGTAAGGAACGATGCCAGCCAGCACACCGATGATCACCGCGGAGGTCGGGGTGATGAATCCGCAAGCCGGGGTGACGACCACCAGGCCGGCGACGATGCCCGAGCAGAATCCGAGGACACTGGGCTTGCCGCGGGTGATCCACTCGATCATCGGCCAGACGAAACCGGCGGTGGCGGCGGCCAAGGTCGTGGTGGTGAAGGCGTTGGAGGCGATAGCATCGGCGCCGAGTGCGGAACCGGCGTTGAAACCGTACCATCCGACCCAGAGCATGCCGGTGCCGACCATGCACAGCGTCATGGAGTGCGGGGTCATGGGCTCACGTCCCAGTCCCTTGCGCTTGCCGAGGATGATGCAGAGCACCAAGGCGCTCCATCCCGAGGTCATGTGCACCACGGTGCCACCGGCGAAATCCAGTGCCTTGATCGCGGCATCCTTGTTGAGCGGGCCGCACATCAAACCGGTGGTCGACCACACCATGTGGGCGAAGGGGAAGTACACGGCGAACATCCAGATGGTCACGAAGAGCAGCACCGAAATGAACTTCATGCGCTCGGCGATGGCTCCGATGATCAAGGCCGGAGTGATGATGGCGAAGGTGAGCTGGAACATGGCCCACATGGAGTCGCTGATCCAGTAGTAGCCCGCTCCGACATTTCCGGGCTCAACACCCTTGAACATGGCGTAGGCGGTGTCACCGATGATGGCATTGCCAGCTCCGAAGGAGAGGCTGTAGCCGATGGCCCACCAGAGAATGGTCACCAATCCGGCGATGCCCATGCACTGGGCGAGCACCGACAGGACATTCTTTTTGCGAACCAGACCGCCGTAGAACAGCGCCAAGCCCGGGAGGGTCATGAAGAGGACCAAGGCAGTGGAGGTCATCTGCCAGGCGTTGTGGCCGGGGCCGGGACCGGCGATTTTGCTGGTGACGTTGGTGTTGCTGGCGGTGGCTCGGGCAGCGTTGTTGACGTAGGCCTCGAGGTCGGCCAGACGCTCTTCAACACTGGGATCGGCGGCGCGGCCATCCACAGCAGCGAACGCCAGCAGGGCGCAGGAAAGAATTAGGAAGAATTTTTTCATGACAAATTCAGTGGGTGTTTCTGGGTGGTTTTTCTTGGGTCAGACCGCGCTGTCGCCCTTTTCTTCGGTGCGGATGCGGATGGCCTCGGTGACTTCCGAGACGAAGATCTTTCCATCACCGATCTTGCCCGTCTTGGCGGCTTTGATGATGGCTCCAGTGGCTTCGCTCACCTTGGAGTCGGAAACCACCAGCTCGATCTTGATCTTGGGCAGGAAATCCACGGTGTACTCACTGCCGCGATAAATTTCGGTGTGGCCCTTCTGGCGGCCGAAGCCTTTCACCTCGGACACCGTCATGCCTTCGATGCCTACTTCGTGCAGGGCATCTTTGACCTCCTCGAGCTTGAAGGGTTTTATCACTGCTTCGATTTTCTTCATGTGTGTGTTGTTTCCGGTTTCTGGAAGGTGCTTTGAGGCACCCTTCCGTGGTGTTGACGCGCTGCCGGGCTTTCGGATCGACCTCTGGAAAACAGCATTTCCAGTGCGTCGCCCATTCCGGCTCCACCACCCTCAAGCAACGGGGATGCCACCCTCATTCTGGACTGCAAATGCGGGGGTTAAATTGAGGAAATGTGAGGAAATGCCCCGAGAAAATCCGCCCGCTGGGTTGAGGTGGGGAGGTTGGGGTGGTTCTTTTTGAGCAGCTGGGTGAAAAAGGGCAGGCCGCCTGTACAGAAACTCAGTCAAAGTCTCCGTGATAGCTCGAAGGGCGTCGGTCGATGCCTTCCCGATTCCGGATCAAGGCTTGGGAGGCAGGGACGGACCGAGCAAAAGGACGGTTCCCACGATCACTAACCAGCCGACCGCATCCAGCCAGAGTCCGTGGCGCATCATGGCCTTTAGGGGAATGCACCCCGTGCCATAGGCCATGGCATTGGGGCCGGTTGAAACTGGCAGAAGGAAGCCCATCGAGCAGCCGAGGCAGGTGGCCAGGGCGGGTTTGAGAGGGTCTACGCCGGCTGCTTGTGAGACCGCGATGGCAATGGGTACCACCATGGTTGCCGAGGCGGTGTTGGTGGTGGTTTCGCTGACCAAAATCCCGACTCCGGTGAAGAGCATCGTCAGCCCCACGACGGTATGGCTCTGGAATAGTGCGGCCAAACCTGCACCGATCCAATGAGCCAAGCCGGTGGAGAACATCAATTCGCCGAGGCACATGCCACCGGCAAAGAGCAGGATGGTTCCCCAATCAATGCCCGCGGCATCCCGCCATTCCAGGGTGAAGGATTCCCGACTGGAATCGGTGGGCAGAAAAAACAACGCCGAAGCAGCCAAAAGGCCGATGATGCTTTCTGGGGCATGGGCATTGATCCAGACGTAGGCAGGGCTGTTCGAGCCTCGGTCATCCAGGGCCGCAATGAATCCGGGGAGCACCCACAAAGCCACGGCTGCCAGGAATACGCCGACGACGTTCAATTGCCCCCGGGTCCAAGAGCCTAGGTGAGCGCGCTCCTGTTCCAACCATTGACTGTTGTTGGCCAGTGACAGGGCGGGGACCGGGCAGTGCCGACTGAAACGCCAAACCAGAAAGCCGGCCAGCAGGAGGGCGACCGGGAGCCCCAGACGCATCCATTGAAAAAAAGTGATCTTGTATCCGAGGATCCGTTCAATGGCTCCGATCCCGATCAAGTTGGGAGGAGTGCCGATGGGGGTGGCCAAGCCTCCCACCGAGGCTGCAAAGGCGGTGATGAGCATGAGTCCGGCGGCGAACGGAGTAGCCCGGAAATTCGCCGTACCTTGTCGCGCCCCGAGTTCTGCCAAAATGGATAGCCCGATGGGGAGCATCATGGCGGTCGTGGCCGCATTGGAAACCCACATGGAGATGAACGCCGTGATTCCTGCGAAGGCTGCATACAGGCGTGCCGGACTGGATCCGACGCCGGGCATTGCGAGCAATGTGAAGGCAAAACGCCGGTTTAGGCCGTGTTTGAGCATGGCCTCGCCCATCATGAAGCTGCCCATGAACAGGAAGATGATGGGATCAGCAAAGGGTTTGAACACCTCTCGGGCCGAGCCCAAACCTGCGACCACACACAACGATGGGGCCAGCAGCGCTGTGGCCGCCAGAGGGATGGCTTCGGTCATCCAGAGGGTCAGCGCCATCCCAACGATGGCGAAGAGGTGTCGGGCTGGAACGGACAATCCCGGGAATGGGATGAACCAAAGCGCGAGCAGGACCACCGGAGCCAAGTACCAACCAAGGCGTTTGCGCATGCGTTCAAAGCGTTCCTCGGCCGGTGAAATATTGGCACTCAGGGCGAGGCCTTGTGTTGGTAGCGACATGGGTGAGGGGTTGCCTGAAGGTCTTATAGCGAGTCCTTGAGAAGGCGATCGATGCCTTTCCCTGTCAACGTCCCGGTCCGGATCCAAAGCAGTACACGGAGCCGTCGTCGCAACCGATAACGATATGGCCATCCACCACGGCAGGGGAGCTTTGCACAGGTTGGCCCAGCTCGTAGTTCCAGCGTTCGGTGCCGTCGGTCAAAGAGACGATATAAAGCCGTCCGTCGTCGGACCCCACAATCACGCGGTCGCCGGCGACCACCGGGGAACTCTCCACCTTGCCTCGAGTCTGGAAGGTCCAGACGGCCTTGCCATCGGCCCGGTTGACGCAGTGGAGGCGTTTGTCCCGGCTGCCGACCAATACGCGGTCGGTGGTCACTGCGGGTGACGACATGAAGGGAAAGGCACGGTCGCGGTATTTCCAGAGGATCTTCCCGGCTTCGACATCGACGCAAAGGAGTTCGTTTTCGTAGTGGCCGACGTAAAGCAGGTCGCCCGCCATGGCGCCAGAGGCCGCAATGTACGCGCCCGCTTCGATTTCCCGCAGTTTCTTGCCACCCACCACATCGAGCACATGGACAATGGCGTCGCAGCCACCGAAGGCGGTGCGCCCGCGCGAAATCGCCGGTGAGCCGTTGATGTAATTGCCCGTTTCGTAGACCCAGTTCGATTTCCCGGTACTGGCTTCCAGGCTGTAGAGTCGGAAGTCGTAGCCGCCGACGATGATGTTGGTCGAGGTTCCGTTGGTGCCGCTGATCCAGTTGGCGCTGCTCTTGACCTTGTCGTCAAAGCCTCGGCTCCAGAGTTTGGCCCCGGTCTTGGCGTCGAGGGCGAAGAAGTTGGTCAGCGTGTCACCGATGAAGACTCGGCCGTCGAGGACCAGTGGCGATGCCTCCACCGGCCCGCCGGTTTGGAAACTCCAGCGCTTGCTGCCGTCTGAGAGAGACAGGCAGACCACGTTGGAATCGGCTGAACCGATGAAAACCGATCCATCGACGATGGCAGCCGTGGCGCTGACCGCGCCGCCAGTCTTGAAGCGCCACTTCAGCACCGGCGCATCCGGAATGCGTGCCGGGCTGATGCCGCTTTGAGCGGGGTCACCTCGAAACATCGGCCAAGAGTTCCCCGTGGCGGCATGAAGGCCACCGATGGCGATGGCCATGATCAGGAGGGTGGTGCGGATCATGCCTCCAAGGTTCTGCCAATGGTTCAGGAAGGCAATCACGAGCCGAAGGTTCCTTAAGGGCCAATACCTGCCACCTCCGGCAGTGCGGGACAAAGTTGGGGATCCAGAATCGGGGGATTCCCCACGGCCTGGCTTTTCTCACCCGAACACACACCCGAACACAACCCTTCCATCGATGGACGGAAGGGCCCTAACCTCACCGCGTCGCCATGGCGTCTGACCTTTTCCCTGATACGATCCTCATCCGACCCGACATCTTGAGCCGGTTGGACTTCGCCGCGCTCTTTGGCAACACCGCTCCGGTGGAACTGGAGTTGGGGGCCGGCGATGGATCCTTTCTCCTCCAATATTCGGCAGCTCATCCGGAAGTGAATTTCCTCGGGGTGGAGCGCCTCTTTGGTCGACTGCGGAAAATTGATCGCAAGGGGCGGCGTCAGGGGTTGAAGAACCTGCGCGGGCTTCGCATGGAGGCCACCTACCTCATGGATTGGATGATTCCCGCGGCCTCCCTCTCGGCCCTCCATGTGTATTTCCCGGATCCTTGGCCCAAGAAACGGCATCACCGTCGTCGACTCATCAACCCGGCTTTCGCCGCACTGGCCGCCAAGACCCTGATGACGGGAGGTCGATTCCATTGCCGGACGGACGACGTTTCGTATTTCGAGCAAATGCTGGAGGTTTTCAACGGAACTTCGGAGCATTTCGTCCCGGGCCAGGAGCCGCAGGGATTGCTCGACGTGAAGACGGATTTTGAGCGGGAGTTCAATGCTGAGGGGATTCCCACGCGACACGCCACGTGGGTGCGACGCTGACTGGTTGTCACCCCATGAGCGCCGCGCCCCGAAGAGTCTTGCTGATCCGTAATCCAGCATCGGCCTCCTCCCGGCAGCAGGCCGACCGGTTGGAGCGATTCGTGGCCCATTTGGCCGAAGGCGGGGTCCATTGCGATATCCGGGTCACCGAATACGCCGGCCATGCGCTGGAATTGGCGCGCATCCATGCAGCTGGATTCGAGTGCGTCATCGCCGCCGGTGGCGACGGGACGGTGCATGAAGTCGCCAGCGGACTGATCGCCGGAGGTTCAAAAGCGGCCTTGGCCGTGGCTCCGTTCGGACGCGGTAACGATGTTGCGCAATGGATCGGAGTCTCGGGATTAGCCGGTCGGGGGGACGCAGCGGCGATTCGTGCGATTCTGGAACCCAGACCGGTGACCATCGACACCATTCGGGTGACTTGGCGTGACAAGGATTCCGCGGGCAATGCGTCGATGGGAGCTCCGGTTGGGGATGTGGAACGGGTTCGGCACGCCATCCTCTTCGGTGGGGTTGGGTTCGTGGGAGAACTGCTCCGCAAGACCACGCCGGCCACGGTGAAATGGTTTGGTCCCCGATGGTGCTACTCCGCCGGCTTTTTTCGGGCGCTGTTCTCGTTCCGCCCTCCGGTCCTGCGGGTTCGGTGGGAGCACGGGGAGCAGGTGTTGTCCCATGCGGTGGCCGCGTTGGTGGGCAACGCTCCCTTTGCGGGTGGCGGGTTGATGCGCATCGGACCGGGCGCATCAATGACTGACGGGCTTCTGGAATTGACCTTCATCGAGGCGGTGGGGCGCTGGGAATTGGCTCTTCAATTCGTGCGCCTGTTGCGAGGCACCCATGTCCAGCATCGGCAGGTTCGCTTCTTTCGGGGTGCCTGGCTGGAAGTCTCTGCCGAACCATCGCAGTCCTTGGCGCTGGATGGTGAACTCCTGGGAACCAGCCCTGTCCGTTTTGAGGTGAACCCGTCCTCGCTGACGCTGTTGACTGGCCCCGAGGCTTCGATGTGAATCACGGGGAGTGGTATCGATTGGGGGGTATTCGGAAAAAAAGAATCCTACGAAGGTTTTTCCACGCATTGCTTCCCGGTTTCGAATGGAGATTGGCCCTTGTTTCCGCCGGTGCTGAACCGTTTTTCCAACCGAGTCCATGAGATGTGGGCCAAGATGAAGGTTGCTGTCATTCCTATCAAAAGGATCGAATCTGCCAGGTAAGCGTTTTGCACCTTCAACACCTTCTCACCTTGCTCGTTGAAAGTGGTTGGTAGTTTGAAGGCAAACAACAAGGTTTGATTGATCACCCACCAAACCGCCGCATGGATCATGTACAACCCGTAACTGATGGTTCCTAGATAAACCAGTTTTGAGTTGGAAAGTTTCTCGATCACCCAGGTAGAGGGTTGGGTGGAAACGATCGCTGCAATGGTGATCGAGAAGAGAATGGGAACCCCAGTGACCCAGCCTTTGTATTGGTCACCCATATAAATTATTGCGATAATGGATAAAGCGATGGCGAAAGTAGCTGGATAAGAGTTAAAAAATTTTCCTTTCAGTTGAAATGAATCAAAAAGGCTGTGAGTGATGACTCCAATGAAGAAAGAATAAATGCACCGGAGCGGGCCGGAAATATTGTCAGACCCCATGCCGACCCGATTGAGCGTGATTCCGGCCCCAAGCACCAGCATCACCGACAATACGTTCAAGGCGGTCTTCGATTTCTTTAGCGTTAAAACTAGGAATCCAAACAGGGCGTAGGTGTAGAATTCAGCAGAGATGGACCAACTGGGCATGTTCCAAGTCATTACTGGATTTGTCCAGTTCTGCAGCAAGAGAAGGTTGGATATGAATGAGCTGAGATCATTGGTCGCAAAAGGTGGGTTGCTGGAATCGAGATTGAGTTTTTTGTGGGCAATGAATCTAGCGGATTCAATGGCCAAAAAACAAAACAACATGACTAGATGGAGTGGGAACAGTCGGAGCCAGCGTTTATGTTGAAATTGATAAAAGCTTTTGGCCGAATGTATCTTGTGTCGGTAGTTGAGAGAAATGACGAATCCGGACAGCACAAAAAAGAAATCCACCATCAACCAGGAATTCTTAATAAAAGTGAATGGCAAGTGTCCACCAATCTGGTAATGATGCAGCGCGACAGTCATGGCTGCCAACCCTCTAAGGGATTCTAATGCTAGATACCGATTGTTAGCCATAATTCAATCGTTAACGCTTCATTGAAACACTGTGCACAAATGCTCCGGGAAGGATTTTGTTGTCAGAAACAGAGTGGGTAGGGTTGTTTTGGGTGTGATTTTCCGAGGAATGCGAGATCGTGAAGTTAGCCTGTTGGGCTTTCGACGTTGAAGCGACCTTTTTTGTTTGCACGGGGTGCCTATGTTCTGGGGGGGCCAACCTAGGTAAAACGTTGGGAGGATTTGTTAACGTCCCTTGCGCTCCCGACGCTGCAACTCGCGCAGTGGCCGCCAACCAATCCGGACAATCTTCTCTCGCTCCACGAGGGCCTTGAGATCTGGATCACGGGTGAAGGCTTCGAATTCCTCCGTTCGCGTCTTCCAACTGCCCGTGATGGCCTTCAACTCGTCGGTGGCCATGCCGGCGTGGATGTAGAGTTCGGTGACGCCGGGTTTCAGGTTGGCCAGCTTGCGCATCCAGTAGCCTTTGACGTCTTTGGGCTCGTCTTGGAGGTCCTCGTACACGAAGTCGTCGGGGAACACGATGCCCTGGGCAGCGAAAGCCGCGCGCTGGGTGGGACCGCCCATTTTGGCCAGGGTATTTTGCGAGGCCATGCGGACGGGCAAGTCGAATTCCACGGCGAGTTTCAGGTACTGTTCCACGTAGGCGGCATTGAGTTGAAGGGTGCCCATGTGGGAGTCGAGGTGGGTGACATCGACACCGGAATCCAGAGCTCTGCGGATTTGCGCCCGGGCCTCCACGTAGGCCTGATGCGGCGTGCCCTTGGCATAGACTTGTTGCACGGCCTGCCACAAGTAGCCATCGGGGTCGATGAGGCCTGGAACTTCGTTGCGTGAGGCCACCGGGCCCCAACGGTAGAATCGCCATTCGGAGGTCTGAGCCAGGTGCAGGCCGAAGTCCTTCTCGGGGTGTTTCTTGGCGTAGTCCACCATCTCGGGGAACCAAGGGCAGGGGACCATGAGGGTGGCACTCGTCATCAGGCCTTTTTCGAGGCATTCGATGGTGGCGAGATTGGCCGTGTGGCACATGCCGCAGTCGTCGCCGTTGATGATGAGGAGCTTGGCGTCAGCCGGGTAGCCCAGGCGGACGGCCAGCGGGGTTTCGGTCCGGGCGGCGGTTTCGGCCCCGGCCAGCCCGCAGGCTAGCCCGAGCATCGCGGTGACAGAGTGGATCCAGCGCATGATCCGTAGGTCGTACCCGGGTCGGCTCGGTTAGGACAGCGCATTTGCCGTGTAGGTCTCGGTTGGGATCGGCCGGGTCAGACCTCCATTGCTTCGACCCAGGATCGGGTCGTGGCGATCCAGAAGGTGGCCCATCGCGAGCGATCCCCCCACCAGCAGCGCTATGGCGAAGAAAAACCGGGCCGCATGGATGGAATGATCGAGGCGTCGCATGGGAGTCCGGGGGGGGCTCTGGGCAATCAGGCCTTCAATCAGGCCTTCAATCGCATCGCATCCGGATGGGATTTATAGAACTCGTCGAGAGGGAAGCATCCGCTCACCAAACCATTCCGGGGTCCGGTGGTGCATTCGCTGAAGGTGCGGCAAATTTGCCGACGTTGCAGGGGGCGACCTGCGAGGACATCGGACGGGAGATCCGGGTAGCTCAAGACCATCCGCCCCAATCCCACGACATCGACATGCCCGGCGGCGATTTGGGCCGAGGCCACAGGCGGGAGCCACTCTTGCAGGTAGGTGTAGGCCGAACCGACGAGAATGAGGTTGGGAAACTGCGCTTTGGCTCGGGCCACGGCCTCGATCTGGCGCGCCACCCCGGTCAACGGATCTTCCGGGGGCAGGTAGCCGTCGCTGGGGGGTGTCATGGCGGGGCGCTGGAGGTGGGGGTTGTAGTAGGGGCTGGCCGCGGTGAGGCAAACCAGCCGGATTCCCAAGGATTCCAGCAACGCCAAGAAGGCGAAGGGTTCCGACAAATCCATCTCGAGGGCGTTGTTCGGATTAGCCCCGAAAGCATACGGATAGCTTCCGGTCCAAGGCGTGGGAACGCCGGTGCCGTCGGGGCCCTTTTGGAAGGGGAAGCTATCGAACAAACTAAAGCGTACGCCGATGGCCAACCCCGGGGCATCGCGCCGGATGCCCGACACGATTTCGGTGAGGAACCGGGTCCGATGGGTGAAGCTTCCGCCGTAGCGACCGGGCCGGGTGACGGCTGAGAGGAATTCGTGCCCCAGATAGCCGTGGCAGTGCTTGATGTCCACGAAGTCGAAGCCCGCCCGCTGGGCTCGGACGGCCGCCGCGACCATGTCTGCGATCAGGTCATCCACCTCGGTGTCGCTCAAGACCGCTCGGTCGTCGGTGATGCCGAACCGGGCGTCGAGCAAGGGGTGGCGGTAGGCGATGCGGGGTTCGAGGCGGGTTTTGTCGTTGGGGCGTGCGAAACGGCCGGAATGCGTGAGCTGCAAGCCCACCAGTAGGTCCTGATCGCTGCCGTGCCGTTCGAGGTGCCCAGCCAGCAATTCCGCGCGCAGCGCTGCCAGATCTGCCGTGTTGGTCTCGGAAAGAACCAATTGATGTGGGTTGGCTCGTCCGTCCGGGCGCACGGCCACGGCTTCACCGCCCCAGATGAGTTTGGCCCCGCTTTGCCCAAAACGTCGCCAGCGTCGTCGAACCAGATCGGTGGGGCGTCCATCCGGTGTGCCGTCCCACCCTTCCATGGGCAGGATGGCAAAACGGTTGCCCACGGGCTTGGGAATGCCGATGCCCGTCGGGATCGGGCGGCCCAGCACCTCGGGGCGGGCCGAGTTGTCGACCAGCAGGGGATGCCCGAGTTCGAGGAAACGCCGCCGCAAGTCCTCGGCGCTCTTCAAGGTCGCGAGTTTCGGAAATCGGGCGGGTGCTGGAGAAGTCATGGAACGGGAGTCAGGGCTGATTGGAGGTCAACGCATCAGGGTAGGTGCCATCCACGCCGCCCCGAGCAAGATGAGACCTGTCATGAGGCCTGCGGCCACGTCGTCCATGACGATTCCCCAACCTCGAGGGAGGTGCTGGAGGGCGCCGATGGGGCCTGGTTTCCCAATGTCCAGGACGCGGAACAACGCGAACGCCGCCAACCACCAAAGCCCGTGTGTCGGGAGTGATGTGAGGACTCGAGGAGGATGGATGGCTCCCAGCAGAACGCCGGCATGCAAGGGCAGCAAGGTGAGGGGAATGGCCACGATTTCATCGAGCACCACGGATCCGGGGTCGGGTTTGCCGAGCAAAACTTCGGCCCGCGAACAAACGGGAACCGCCAGCAAAATTGCCGCGACAGTCACGATAACGGCCATCCCGAGAGGCAACGACAGCAACGGGTAGCTCAGAGCACAGCCGACAAGGCTGCCCCAGGTTCCGGGGCCGGGACGCAATCGACCTGACCCAAACCCTTCGGCCAGCCACAGGATGCCACGGTCGGAGAGTCGCATGGTCCAAGGACGGTATTCCGCCCGGTCTGGTTCTGTCCCGAGCAATTATCGGTGGAGAAATCGTTGGAGACCTGGGGTCCGGACGAA
>CAMATE010000076.1 GCA_945861075.1 Akkermansia muciniphila | reverse complement strand
GTGGGAAGCGGTCGTGCCGAAGAATCCCAGTCATGGGAAAGCCCCGGACCAGCCGGTCAATCAAGTCAATTGGAGAGAGGCGCAAGACTATTGCCGGGCGCTGACCGAGCGACATCGGGCTCAGGGGCTCATTCCGGCCGGTTGGGAGTGGGATTTACCGACCGAGGCCCAATGGGAATACGCCTGCCGCGCCGGAACGACCGAAGCCTTCGCCGGTGATTTGCCGGCGCTGGCTTGGATTGAGTCCAATTCCGAGGGCAAGCCCCACGCGGTCAAGACCCGTCAACCCAATGCCTGGGGGCTCCATGATCTGCATGGCAATGTTTGGGAATGGTGTCGTGATTGGTATGGAGACTATGCGACCACTCGAGTCCAAGACCCGACGGGGCCATCGGCGGGAACCTTTCGGTGTTATCGTGGCGGAAGCAGGATTTACGGAGCGCGGCGCGCGCGGTCGGCTATCCGAGGTGCGATGACGCCGGAGTTGCGGGGTGACTATCTGGGATTCCGCCCGGTCTTGTTGCCGTCGCCCTAATCGGGCTCATTCCGCAGCTGGGCTGTTGGGCGAGCGCGGGGCCGTCGCTTCACTGGGATGGCCCAAACCCGGCTCGGGGCCTTCGGGTGCTGGGTTGACGCGGAGAGCCCAAAGCACCAGCAGGAGCAGAACACCGACGGCGAGTCCCACCTTTGCCATTCGGACCATCACGGCGACGCCGAACCGGAAGGCCTTGAAGGCAGGCGCTTCGCAACCGCAATGACTACAGCGGGTATCTGAATCCAAAATGAAGGCCCGACATGCCGTGTTGGCGCAGTGACGCAGTCTTGCTCTGGCAGGAATGGGAGCCTGAGCGCTTTGCCCTGATCCACAACGGGCACAACGAGCATCCCCGGAACGGACCGTCGCCCGACAGTGTCGGTTGGAGCAGCGGACCCATTGGGATCGGTGTGCGATGAGGCTCATGGCCGGCAATCGAAGCGGATGAGGGAAGTTGTTGGAGAACCCATCCGTGCTGCAACTCGAGATTGCCGTCAGCAATGTCGAACCTCTAATCTCAACCCATCTCCCAACCACGGGTATCTATGGCTAAAAAACAACTTCGCATCGGTCTCATCGGCTACGGCTTCATGGGACGCGCCCATTCCAATGCATTTGCTCAGGTCGGACATTTCTTCCCGTCGAGCTATGAGATCGTCCTGAAGGCGGTCTGCGCGCGCGACGCCGCGAAGGCTCAGGAGTTCGCGGATCGCTGGGGCTATCAGTCCATTGAAACTGATTGGAAGAAGCTCATCGCCCGGGACGACATCGACGTGGTGGACATCGCTGTTCCGAACAACCTGCACGCCGAGATCGCTATCGCCGCCGCCAAAGCGGGCAAGATGATCTTGTGCGAGAAGCCTTTGGCGCTGAACTCCAAGCAGGCTGAAACCATGGTGAAGGCCATCGAGAAGGCCAAAGTTCCGAACATGGTTTGGTACAACTACCGCCGTTGCCCGGCCGTGGTGCTGGCCAAGCAACTCATCGATGCCGGCAAGCTCGGCAAGGTGTTCCACTATCGCGCCAATTTCCTGCAAGACTGGACCATCAATCCCGAGCTGCCGCAGGGCGGGGCGGCTCTCTGGCGCTTGGACGTGAAGGCCGCGGGTTCTGGCGTCACCGGCGATTTGCTGGCGCACTGCATCGATACGGCCATGTGGCTCAACGGCGGCATCAAGGATGTCAGTGCCATGACCGAGACCTTCATCAAGGAGCGCAAGCACACCCTGACCGGCAAGGTCGAGAAGGTGGGCATCGACGACGCCTGCGCCTTCATGTGCCATTTCAACAACGGTTCGCTGGGTTTGTTCGAATCCACCCGTTATGCGCGCGGCCACAAGGCTCTCTACACCTTCGAGGTGAATGGCGAGAACATGAGCCTCAAGTGGGATCTGCATGATCTCCATCGCCTCCAGATTTTCGATTACAGCGATGCGGGCCCCGAGCGGGGTTGGAAGAGCATCCACGTGTCCGACGGCGACCATCCGTACACCGGCAAGTGGTGGGTTCCGGGCCTCCAATTGGGCTACGAGCACAGCTTCATCCACCAAGTCGTGGAGTTCATCTCGGGCCTCGAGAGCGGCAAGGGTGCGAAGCCCGACTTCAAGGACGGCCTAGCCACGGATTATGTCGTGGACGCCGTGCTCGCATCGGCCAAGACCCGCAAGTGGACCAAGGTCAAGCAGGTGAAGGCCTGACAAATTAGTGTCTTTGGGTTTTTCCCCCGGGCCGGTTGAACCGGGCCGGGGGAATCTCTGGTGAACTTCCGTTTGGCCTTCGAGGCGTCTCGTGGCATACCAACGGCCGCATGGAATACGAAGCGGTCATCGGTCTGGAGACCCACGTCCAACTCAAGACGCAATCGAAGATGTGGTGCGGGTGCGCCAATGCCTTCGGTTCCGATCCGAACACCAACGTGTGCCCGATTTGCTTGGGCATGCCCGGAGTCTTGCCAGTGCCCAATGCCGAGGCCATCCGACTCACCGTGCTGACCGGCTATCTTCTCAACTGCGAGATTCCGCGCTTCGCCAAGTTTGATCGGAAGAACTACTTCTATCCAGACTCGGCCAAGAACTATCAGGTGACCCAGTATGACAAGCCGTCCACGGCCAATGGGTGGCTGGAGTTCGAGTTCGATGGCCTGGGATCCGTCAATGGAATGTCCCGCGTTCGGATCACTCGCGCGCATCTGGAAGAGGACGTTGGCAAGAATAGCCATTTCGATCGCTTCAGCGGCGTCGATTTCAATCGGGCCGGTGTGCCGCTCCTCGAGATTGTCTCAGAACCGGACCTCAATGGGCCGGAGATGGCTTACGCCTACCTTCGGGCACTGACTGACGTTCTGTTCCGCGGAGGCATCAGCGACTGCGATCTGGAGAAAGGCATGGTCCGCTGCGACGTGAATGTGTCGGTACGGCCCAAGGGAACGACGAAGCTCGGTTCCAAGATCGAGATCAAGAACATGAACTCGTTCTCGGGAGTGCGCCGCGCCCTCGAGTACGAAATCCCCCGCCAGATCGAAGCCGTGAAGCGCGGTGAGACCCTGCGTCAGGAAACGCGTCGCTGGGATGACTTGGCAGGTATTACTGAAGCCATGCGTTCCAAGGAAGACGCCCACGACTATCGCTACTTCCCCGAACCCGACCTCATGCCGCTGGTACCCACCGACGAGTGGTTGGCTTCGGTAAAATCTCAGGTGGTCGAACTGCCGCTGGCCCGTAAGCAGCGCTTCATCCGGAACTACGGCCTGCCCGACGGTGATGCCGAGATCTTTCGGGACAATCTGCCGCTGGCGACCTTCTTCGAGAAGGCCATCCAAGGAGCCAGCCAGCCCAAGGCCATCGCCAATTGGGTGATTAACAACTTGCAAGCCCGTGTGAGCGAATCCGGGACTGCCGTGGAGGATGTCCGCATCCAGCCAGAGCAGGTGCGTGATTTGGTGGGACTCGTCGAGAGCGGTGCCATCAACAGCAAGATCGCGCAGGACGTCTTTGCCGAAATGTTCACGACGGGCGATGCGCCCAAGGCGATTGTGGAGCGCAACGGATGGTCGCAGGTCAGCGATGTGGGCGCGCTGGAAGCCCTGTGTGATCAGGCGATCGCCGCTAATCCCGGGCCCGCCGCCGATTTCCGGGCCGGTAAGGTGGCCGCGCTCAATGCCCTCAAGGGTCAGGTGATGAAGCTCTCCAAGGGCAAGGCCAACCCGGCACTGGCGGGCGAGATCCTCGAGCGGAAGCTGCGGGCGTAGCCTGGTGGATTCGATCGAGACGGCTCGGGGTTTCGTTCCGGATTGCCAGCAAAAAGGCCCCGGGAATCGTTGGATTCCGCGGGGCCTTGTTGTTTCAGCCGGACGTGTTGAATCCGGTATTGTCGTTCAGCGGGTCGGCGAATAATCGGTCGGCACGAGGAACACCGACTTCACACCGCCGTTCACCGTGAGCGAACCGCCTGCTGCCTTTTCGCTGGCCTCACGAGCCGCTTTCCAAGCCGGATCCTTGCCGAAGGCGGCGAAACTGGCCTTGGCGGCGTCTTGGGATTTGTGGGTGAGGAAATAGAGCAGGGTGCGGTCTCCTTCAGGCTGATCGGCCATCTTGTGGAAGTAGCCCTGATTGCCCATGCCGTACTTCGCGAAGAGCCCGATGGTGTGGTTCCGGAAGCGCGCGTCCAAATGGGACAGACGTTCCGGGGTGCTGGTGTAAGTGCGCATTTCCCAGACGCCGCCCTTGGAGACGTTTCCGGTGCGGACCTTGGGAGAATAGTCTGTCTCCACCAGGAACGGATTCTCAGCCTTGGCAACGATGGGGCCGGCGGCTTCGCTGGCCTTCTGAGCGGCCTTCCAGTCCGGATCCGAAGTGAAGGCCTTCCACATGGTTTCGCGGGCCTCGCGGCTCGGATAGCGCAGCAGGAAGTGCAGGCGCTGGTCGGCCGTATCGGCAGGCATCCAGTAGCCAATGCTCTCGATACCGTGCTTCTTGAAGAGCCGCAGGGTGTGGTTGCGGAAACGGTTGTGCAGGGCTTCGGCCTTGCCGGGATGGATGGTGTAAATGCGCAGCTCGTATACCGAGGCAGTGTGGCTCGTGCCCAAGGTGTGGCATCCGGTGGCCAATGCAGCGCCCGCCACGGAGGCGGTTTTGAGGAAGTCTCGACGGTGGATCATCGGCCGGAAGCCTCCGTCCGTGGGCGAGGCCGTCAAACAAAAACCTTGTTGCGGACCCCGTCGGCCGTTACCGCTTGGCCCGCATGACCGAGCGGCGCGCCAAGATTCAGCGGAAGACCAGCGAGACCTCCATCCGGGTGGAGCTCAACATTGATGGCAAGGGCCGGGCGAAGGTGAAGACCGGAGTCGGGTTCCTCGACCACATGCTTTGCGCGTTTGCCAAACACTCAGTTTGCGATCTGAACCTGCGGTGTTCCGGTGATCTCCACATCGATGCTCACCACACCGTCGAAGACTGTGGCATCGCTCTCGGCCAGGCCTTTCTGCAGGCCTTGGGCGATAAGCGCGGCATTCGGCGTTACGGCTCCGGGTTCGATCCGCGGAATCCCTTCACCGGCGAGGCTCATGTCCCCATGGACGAAGTGTTGGCCCGTTGCGTGATCGACTTCAGCGGTCGCCCCTATCTGGTTTGGCGTGGCATGGATTCGTTGGCCCAGCGCCGCATCCCAGAGGCCGATCGGGATCAGGACATGTCCTCCCGGTTTCGGTTTGGTTTGGCCCGCGAATTCTTCCAAGGGTTCACCAATGAAGCCCGGTGCAACCTTCATCTCGAACTCCTTTACGGAGGGGAGCCTCACCACGTGGTGGAGGCTCTTTTCAAGGCTTTCGCCAAGTCGGTGGATTTTGCCTGCCAGCGCGATCCTCGCATCGCAGGTGAAATCCCGAGCAGCAAGGGCAAGCTTTGAGCCCTCACTGTGCCATGATCCTCCGGAACCCAGCTCTCCAGTTTGGTTTCAGTGGGTTCAAAACTCTTCCTGAATAATCACCGAATCACGCCGTCGATGCCTGTGTCGGTGAAACATGATTATCCGTCAGAAGCCGACGACGCGTTGGTGAAGTGGTCTCAACAGGGAGACACCGAGGCGTTCGAGCAGCTGGTCTTCAGGCATCGGGACAAGATTTATGCCCGTGCCCTCATGATGATGAGGAATGAAGATCAGGCGTTGGAATATTCACAGGAGGCATGGGTAAAAGCGTGGCAACGTTTGGTACAGTTCCAGGGCGAATCCAGTTTCGCCACGTGGGTGACGCGCATCGTCATCAATTTGTGCCTCGACCAGCTGCGGCGCCAAAAGCGTGTGCGGAACGTGTCCATCGAGGCTATGGACGAGGAATCCGGTGGTGTGGAACGTCAATTGCCTGCTCCGGAAACCAATCCGACCGCCGGACTCGAGCAAGACGAACTTCGGAGGCGCATCGATGAAGCGCTGGGGAAACTCACCGACGCCCACCGGACCGTGGTGGTCCTTCATGAATTTGAGGGGTTGGAATACAAAGAGATCGCCAAGCGCGTGGGCATCTCCATCGGGACGGTCATGTCGCGCCTCTTTTACGCGCGCCGCCGGCTGGCATTCCTTTTACAATCTTTGAAGCGAGAACGATCCGAATGAAAAACACCGAACAACTGTTGGACCTTCAGGCCTACGTCGATGGTGAACTGTCCGAGGAACGTCGCCGCCAGATCGAGGCCACGCTCCCGGCTGATCTGGATGCCCAGGAGTTGGTCGCCGGTCTCCGGCAACTGGGCACGCTCATCCGGGCGCACGAACCCGTTGCGACGGTGCCCGCGGCTCGTGAATTCTATTGGAACCAAATACGCCGCCAAATCGAAGCGGAGCAGCCCAAGGCGCCCGCGGCTTCCGCGGCATTGGGTTGGTTGCGTTGGTTGATTCCGGCCATGGGGGTGGCGGCGGTGGCTGTCGTGGTGTCTACCCAACAAACCCCTCGCGAAATCACCTTGGCTGGCGGCGGAGACGTCACGGTTGTTGATGTTTCCTCCACCGTCTTCCGTTCCGAGAGCGACGGAGTCACGGTCCACTGGATCCAATAAAGCATTAAAGTATTGGCGACCGGCCTCGTGAATGCCTTGATCCTCCGATTGAAGTCCTGATGAAACATCTTTGGATGATCCGATTGGGGTGCCTCCGTCTGGGGTGCCTCTTAATGATGGGGCTGATGCTTCCGGCGGCATCGGTGGCCGGCGACCTGAAACTCCGCCTGGAATTGGCTTGGGGCACGGATGGCACGCCGCCCGACGGTAAGAATCTCAAAGAACTCGACACCAAGGGGCGCGAGAAGCTTCGACACTTCCGCTGGAAGAACTATTGGGTGGTCAAGTCGACTCAAATCGATCTCGACTCAAAGGCCAGCCAAAAGGTCCCACTCGACCGCTGTCAGGTAGATCTCAAGACCACCGGAGATGGCCAAGTCGAGGTTCGACTCCAGAGCATCAACGACGCCAAGGAAGTCAAACTGGTGAAGACCCTTCACCATTCTCTGGAAGCGCTCAAACGCGGTGAATTCCTCATTATCGCCGGTGACGACAAGGAAAAGTGGAATGATGCGTGGTTTGTGATCATTCGCGGAGAGCCCTGATTTTTCGGTCACCCCCCTCGAACCTCGGGGTGTTTTGGTGGGGAGCTTTGTTGTTCATACCACAATCGGTTGAGGGGTTGTTTGACTGGCACAACAACGGGTTGTGCTTTTTCGAAAGCTGTTGTCCTCCTGTGGTTTTACCGGCTATTCTGGCACAAATCTGTCCTGCGGCTTCATCGCGGGCAGTAGTCCGGATACTTCATTATGGCCGATAACGCTCCGTCGAAGGAAACCTACAATAGTTCCCAAATCAGCACCTTGGAGGGTTTGGAAGCGGTCCGGAAAAAGCCGGGCATGTACATCGGTGGCACCGATGAGCGAGCTCTCCATCACTGCGTTTCGGAGGTTCTGGACAATTCGGTCGACGAGCATCTGGCCGGCCACTGCATGAAGATCGAAGTGGTCATCCACGTGGATGGTTCCATTTCCATTCGGGACGACGGTCGCGGCATTCCGGTGGACATGCATCCCCAGAAGAAGATGCCCGCGGTCGAGTTGGTGCTGACCACGCTTCATTCCGGCGGAAAATACGGGCAGGGCGGCTACAAGTTCTCGGGTGGTACCCACGGCGTCGGTGCCAAGTGCGTCAACGCTGTCTCCGAATGGTTTGAGGTGGAGGTCAGCCGTGAAGGCAAGATCCACCATATGGAGTTCGAACGCGGAAAAGTGACCAAGAAGCTCGAGGTCATTGGCAAGGCGAAGGGCCGCGGAACCCTCATTACTTTCAAACCCGATGCCGAGATCTTCCGCGATACCATCGAGTTCAAATCAGACCGGATCACTCAGCGTCTTCGGGAGTTGGCCTGCATCAATTCGGGGCTGGAGATCACCTTCCTGGATGAGCGCCTGCCCGACCCGAAGCTGGAAACCTTCCTGTACAAAGAAGGTTTGGAAGAGTTCGTTCGGCAACTGAACAAGAGCCGGATCACCCTGCATCCGAAGCCCATCACCATTCTCAAGGAGAGCAAGACCACCACGAGCGAGAAGGAGGTCGAGATCCATATCCACGTCGTTCTGCAGTACAACGACAGCTACAACGACCAGGTGCTGTGCTACACCAACACCATTCACAATCCGGATGGCGGCACACATCTTTCCGGTTTCCGCACGGCTCTGACCCGCTCGGTGAACCAGTACGCCAAGTCAAACAGCCTGCTGAAAGATAAGGATCCGCAAATCACCGGCGACGACGTGCGCGAAGGTTTGACTGCGGCGATTTCGATCAAGCACAGCGACCCGAAGTTCGAGTCCCAGACCAAGGTAAAGCTCATCTCGCCGGAGGTGGAGAGCATCGTGGGTTCATCGTCCTACGAGGGTTTGATGAACTACTTCGACGACAATCCGGTGGTGGCCAAGAAGATCGTCGAGAAAGCCCTGAATGCGGCCCGTGCTCGGGAGGCGGCGCGCAAGGCACGCGAGGCGGTCCGCAAGACGGCCCTCACCGGCGGCGGACTCCCCGGCAAGCTGGCAGACTGTTCCGACCGCGATCCAGCCAACACCGAGTTGTACATCGTTGAGGGCGACTCGGCAGGTGGCTCGGCCAAGCAGGGGCGGGATCGAAAGTTCCAAGCCATCCTTCCGATCCGCGGTAAACTCATCAACGTCGAGAAGGCTCGTCTCGACAAGGTGCTGCAGAACAACGAAATCCGGACGATGATCACCGCCATCGGCACCGGAATCGGAGCCGGGGAGGGCGAGGGGGCCTTCAAGATCGAGAATCTCCGCTACCACAAGGTCATCATCATGACCGACGCCGATGTCGACGGATCCCACATCCGCACGTTGCTCCTGACCTTCTTCTACCGCCAGATGACTCAGCTCATCCGGGACGGCTACGTGTACATCGCTCAGCCGCCCCTGTATTCCATCACCCGCAAAAAGCGGACGGATTACGTCGACGACGACAACCAGCTCAATCGGATCCTGCTCCAGAACGGTACCGAAGAGGTCCGTCTGAAGAATCTGGCGGATGACAAAGAAGTTCCCGCCAAGCAGTTGGAAGAAATCCTGGGGTTGCTCGAAACCCTCGACAAGCATGCCACTTTCATCCGCCGGCAGGGCGGTGACTTCGCTAAATACGTAGCCTGTCGCACGCCGGACGGAGCGTTGCCGCAACATTTGGTGAAGGTTCGCGAAGGCAACGCGGAGACCGTCCACTATTTCATGACCAACGAGGAGCAGGAGGCTTTCAAGACGGCCAATCCTGACCTGTTCGGCGACATCGAGGCCAAAGAGCGCTTGGAGAAGGCCAAGGGCCAGAGCCGCCGGGCTTCCTATGTTCATTTGCACCTCGAGTCACGGGCGATCGGCGAACTTCTGGCGAAGCTGACCAAGAAGGGCTTGGCGATCGATCACTACGCCGCTCAGGACAAGCCCCTCTTCGAGCTGATCGAAGGCGAGGGTGAAAAGGCCCGTGTGACTCCGATCTTCTCGATTCCGCAGATTCTCAATGAAGTGAAGGAGGTGGGTAAGAAGGGCATCCAGATTTATCGCTTCAAGGGATTGGGCGAAATGGACGCGAAGGAGCTTTTCGAGACCACCATGAACCCGCCGAAGCGCAAGCTGCTTCGGATCGAGTTGTCCGATGCGGTCGAGGCCGAGGAGATGTTCACCCGCCTCATGGGCGATGTGGTCGAACCGCGACGCCAATTCATCGAGGACAACGCGCTCAACGTCCGCAACTTGGATGTCTGAGCTGAAGCCGCCCAACCCCCACCGAATCCGTTTCATCCTCCCATTTCTGTCCCATGTCTGACGAGATCCAACCCAAAGCACCTCAAGCCAGTGGTGGTGCGTACACGGGCAACGAGAAGATCCACTCGATCAATGTTGCCGACGAAATCAAGGCGTCGTTCCTCGACTACTCGATGTCCGTCATCATTTCGCGCGCCTTGCCCGATGTTCGCGACGGACTGAAGCCCTCCCAGCGGCGCATTCTTTTTGCGATGGAAGGCTTGTCGCTGTTCCCGGGACGCAAGCACATGAAGTGCGCCAAGATTTGCGGCCAAACTTCAGGTGATTACCACCCTCACGGCGAAGCGGTGATCTATCCGACTTTGGTCCACATGGCGCAGGCGTGGGCCATGCGTGAGAAGCTGGTGGACGGCAAGGGGAACTTCGGCTCGGTGGAAAACGATCCCCCGGCGGCCATGCGTTATACCGAGGCGCGCCTGACCCATCTGGGCGCGGCCTTGATGACAGACATGGATCGGGACACGGTCGATTTCGTTCCCAACTACGACGAGCGTCTCATGGAGCCGTCGGTTCTTCCGGCGGCGTTCCCCAACCTGCTCGTCAATGGCGGCACGGGCATCGCGGTCGGCATGGCCACCAACATGGCTCCCCACAATTTGGGTGAGGTCATTGATGGCATTTGCGCCCAGATCGACAATCCGTCCATCACCATCCCGGAGCTGACGAAGTTCATCAAAGGTCCGGACTTCCCGACCGGCGGCTTCATTTGCGGCATCGAGGGCATCCACAACTACTTCAAGACCGGCCGAGGCAGCATCAAGCTGCGGGGCCGCATCGGGGTCGAGGAAATCAAAGGCAACCGCGAGCAGTTGGTCATCACCGAGATTCCGTACAACGTGAATCGGGCCGGGCTCGAAGAGCAAATCGCCGGTCTCGTTCAGGAAAAAATTATCACCGAAATTTCGGCGATGCGGAATGAATCCGACGAGAACTGCCGTCTGGTGATCGAGCTGAAACGCGATGCCAGCCCGCGCGTGGTGATCAACAACCTCTTCAAGCACACCCAGCTGGAGACCTCTTTCAGCGTGAATGCCTTGGCCATCGACCACGGCAAGCCGAAGACGCTGAACCTCAAGGAAATCATCCAGTGCTACATCGAGCATCGCCGCGAGGTCGTGCTGCGTCGCACCCGCTTCGAGTTGCGCAAGGCCGAGGAGCGCGCCGAGTTGCTCGAGGGCTACATTTGCGCCCTGAACAACCTCGATGAGTTCATCCGGATCATCCGCAGTTCCAAGACCCGCGACGAGGCGCGCATCAAGTTGTTGGCCTTTGAATGGACCCGCGCCCAGGTGGAGCGTTGGAGCATCCTCATCCGCAGCGAAGAACGTCTGAATGCTTCGGGCCGCTACGCGCTAACCGAGCGTCAGGTTGACGCCATCCTGGAACTTCGCCTGTACCAGCTCACCGGTCTCGAAATCGACAAGGTTAAGGCCGAGTACGCCGAGCTCATCGAGCGGATCAAGGACCTTCTGGACATCCTCGCCAAGGAGTCCCGCGTGCTTTCCATCATTAAGAAGGAGCTGCGCGAGCTGAAGGAAAAGCACGCCTCTCCGCGCATGTCCGAGATCATCCCCGACGAAGGCGAAATGGCCATTGAGGACCTGATCGCCAACGAGGGAGTCATCGTCACCTTGACCCACAACGGGCTCATCAAGCGGACCAATGTCTCCAGCTACCGGGCCCAGAAGCGCGGTGGCAAGGGGGTCATCGGCATGAGCACCCGCGAGGCGGACAAGGCCGAGGACAGCGACTTCATCGAGCATCTCTTCACGTGCAGCACCCACGATTACCTCATGTTCTTTACGAACCTGGGCCGGGTATACGTGGAGCGAGTCCACGAAATTCCTGACATGGGACGCGCGGCCAAGGGACGTAGCATCGCCAACCTGTTGGAACTGAGGGCCGAGGAGAAGATCCAGACACTGGTTCGAGTGACCTCCAAGTACGGCGCCAACAAGGAAGACCTGACCTGGAAGCAGGCCAATGAGCTCTTCTTTGTGACCCGCTTGGGGACCGTCAAGCGCACGGAGTTGTCCGATTTCCAGAATGTCCGCAAGGGAGGCATCATCGCCATCAACCTCGAGAAGGGGGATGACCTCATCGAAGTGCGCCTCACCAACGGCAACAACGAGATCGTACTCATCACCAAACAGGGTATGAGCATCCGCTTCCAGGAAGATCAGGTGCGGTCGATGGGTCGCAATGCCGGCGGTGTGAAGGGGATCGAGCTCGACAAGGGCGATGCCGTGGTGGCGTTGGCTCTCGTGGATCCTGAGTCGACGTTGCTCGTCGCTGGCGGGAACGGCATCGGCAAGCGCACTGATTTCGAGGAGTACCGTCAGCAGAGCCGTGGCGGCAAGGGCATCATCACCATGAAGACCGGTGACAAGACCGGCAACGTGGTGGGTGCATTGACCGTGCGCGATTCCGATGAACTCATGCTCATCACTTCGGGAGGCCAGATGGTTCGCATTCCGGTGAAGGGTATCCGCGAGGCCGGTCGGAACACCATGGGCGTCAAACTCATCAACCTGGCCGACAAGGACAAGTTGCAAGCCATCGCGCCGGTGATCAGCGAATCTCAGGAAGATGACGCTGCGGCTGACGCTGCCCCTGAAGAGGCCAAGTAATCACCCCCGCCGAGGCCGCATCGTGTGACGCCATCATCGATGGAATCACCGAGCGGCCTTGGGTGCGGCTTGAGGGGAGTTGGCTCCGAATAGGCATCGAAGCACCACGAACTCAACGGTGGAGAACGATTCCGGCCCGTTCCAAGGCCCTTTAGATCTTTAGATCTCGAGAGCCTTCAGATCCCAAGCACCGACGGTCAACCGATCCGCCAGATGACTCGGGCCTTGTTGAGATCGTACGGCGACATCTCCATCTTCACCCGATCACCGGGAGTCAGTCGGACAAAGCGCTTGCGCATCTTGCCGGAGATGGTCGCCAAGACCATGTGTTTGTTGTCGAGTTCAACGCGGAACATCGTTCCGGCTAGAACTGCGATCACCTTGCCCTCAACCTCGATGTGTTCTTCCATGCGATACCGTGTCCATACGCTGGCCCTGACCGGGTCTGGCTTGGGGCCGGCTGAGGGCGGGAAATTGACGGTTCAATGGCCCCTGACAAGTCGCTTTTCAGGGACCCAGCAATGAAGTTAGCGAGGGCGGCTGATGCGGACAGACACATGACGGGCCTCTGGGATAATGAATTTCTTCACCTCCACATGCGCTCGGCGGGCCCCGAATTCGCGCAGG